>NZ_JBYRFX010000768.1:0-30270 GCF_057815775.1 Inquilinus sp. | reverse complement strand
CGTCGGCCTTCAGCGTCTCGACCATCTCACCGGTGGCGACGGCGGACAGGTAGGGCGTCAGCACCGACACGGTTTCGGCAGCCGCCGCCGGGCCGGCCGCCAGCATGGACGCCAGTGCCCCGGCGCCAACCCATCCCCATCCGCGCATCGCCCCGCCCCTCCGAATTCATTCCGACTTGTCTAGCCCCTCCCGCAGAGGCTGACAACGACACCGCCATGCCCCGCGGCGGTGACGCATCCGCTTGCATCGCCGGGGCCGCCATCGGCAGTGTGGCCGGACCCGGACAAAGCACGAAGGGGCAGGCCATGGGGTTCCAGAGCACGCTGCGGGCGGTGCCGACGCTGCAGCAGGATGACGAGATCGCCCGCATCACCCGCTGGGATTTCGAACCTGGCGCCACCACCGGCTGGCACGAGCACGGCTTTCCCTATTTCGTGGTGATGCTGCAGGCCGGGATCCTGAAGATCCATGACGGCACGGCGGAGACCGCGGTGCCGCTGGCCGAAGGCCAGTCCTATCGCCGGCCGGCCGGTATCCGGCACGATGTGATGAACGGGTCGCCGCACCCGATCGCCTTCGTCGAGATCGAGATCAAGCAGCCTGATGGCCTCAGTGCCTGAGACACAGGGCACGCCGGTCTGCGTCGCCTTCCGGCTGGATGCGTCGGGTGCGATCGGCGGCGGCCACGCCATGCGCTGCCTGTCGCTGGCCCGCGCCCTGGCGGATCGCGGTGCCGACTGCCTGTTCCTGGTGAATGGCGAGGCCCCGGCCACCGTGCCGGCACTCCAGGCCATCGCGCACCGGATCGTCGGCAATGGGCCGGAGGAGACGGTGGCCGCGATCCGCGCCGCCTGGCCGGCCGGGGCCGATGTCGTGGTCTGCGATCTCTATCGCTGGACGGCGCCGGAGGAGCGCGCGATCGCCGCCGCGGCACGGCGCGTGCTGGTGATCGACGATCTGGGGACGGCGCCGCATCAGGCCGACTGGCTGCTGAACCAGAATTTCGGCACCGAGGTCGCGGCCTATGACGCACTACTGCCGGCGGGCTGCCAACGGCTGATCGGGCTGGACTATGCCCTACTGCGCCCTGATTTCGCGACGCTGCGGCCGGCGGCCCTGGCACGGCGGGATACGGCGGAGCAACCGAAGCGCCTGCTGGTCTCGCTCGGCCTGACCGATGTCGGCGGCATCACCGGGCGGGTCTGCGCCGCGCTGGCGGCCCTGCCCGACTTTGCCCAAGCCGATGTCGTGTTCGGCCCGACCGCCCCGAGTCTGGCCCAAGTGCAGGCGATCGCCGCCGCCGATTCGCGCTTCCGCTGCCATGTCGGGCTGGAGGACATGGCGCGGTCGATGCTGGACGCCGATGCGGCGATCGGGGCGATGGGCAGCAGTTCCTGGGAACGGTGCTGCCTGGGCCTGCCGACCCTGGCCTTCACCCTGGCCGACAACCAGGTGCCGACCGCCCGGGCCCTGGACGCCGCCGGCATCGTCGCCCTGGCCGGCGATGCCGCCGCCCTGGGTGACGGTGAAATCCGGACGGCGATCGCGGCATTCCTCGGCGATGCCGCCCGGCTGCGCCGGATGTCGCAGGCCTCCGCCGCGCTGTGCGACGGGCATGGCGCCCGGCGGGTGGCGGCGGCGCTGGTCGAAGCGCCCGCCGCCTGAGGCCTCAGAGCCGGTTTCTCAGCCCGCTGGCGCGAGGTCAGCGACCGGCATGCCGGCCGTCGCCGACGCTTCGCCGAACCGTTCGGCGATGGCCTGGACATTCGTCTCCTCGTAGCGGAAGCCCAGGCGCAGCACGACCTGATAATGGCCGACCTTGTCGCCCTTGATGTGGCCCCGCATCTCCTTCACCTCGAACCATTCGAGGTTGCGCAGGGTCTTCGACGCCGTGGCGATGGCGCCGGCGATCGCATCCTCGAAACCGTGTTCGGACGATCCGGCGAGTTCGGTGATGGCATAGGTGTGGCCCATGACGATCCGTATCCTCTGTTGCCTTGCCAGGGGAATGGAGGGCCGGCGGGTCCGGTTCCGAATTCAGGCGGCCATCGCCTCCGCCACGAGGGCGAGATCCCCCAGGAACTCCTGATAGGCCCGCCGCCGGCTGTCCTGATCGCGCACCCGCAACAGGGCGGAGGGATGGGTGGTGATGAGACCCGCGATCCCGCCCGGAAACTCCAGGATCCGGCCCCGGCTTTGCCCGATCTTCATCGGCCGGCCCATCAGCGCCCGCGCGGCGGTGGCGCCCAGGGCCACGACCAGCTTCGGCCGGATCGCCGCCAGCTCGCGGTCGAGCCACCATTTGCAGCGGTCGATTTCATAGGTGCCGGGGGATTTGTGCAGCCGGCGCTTGCCGCGCAGCTGGAATTTGAAGTGCTTGACCGCGTTGGTCACATAGACCCGGTCGCGCGCGATGCCGGCTTCGGCCAGCGCCCGGTCGAACAACTGGCCGGCGGGGCCGATGAAGGGGCGCCCGGCCTTGTCTTCCTGGTCGCCGGGCTGTTCGCCGACAAAGACGATGCCGGCCCGGGCCGGCCCTTCGCCGAACACCGTCTGCGTCGCCGCCTGGTACAGCGGGCACCGTTCGCAATGGCGCGCTTCCGCCGCCAGGGTGGCCAGGGTCGTTGCAGCCATGTCCGGGCAACGGCCGCGCCGGGAAGCGGGTTCCGAGTTGTCAGACGGCGGGCGGGGTGGGCGGCGACGGCGGGAAGCGCGGCAGCGACCAGCCCAGGCCGATCGCCAGCGCCCGCAGGCCGAAGGCGGCGGCCATGCCCAGGCAGGCGGCCAGCAGCGCATCGCCCGACAGCGTGCGGGCCACGACATAGACCGTGGCGCCGAAGGCGGCGGCGGTGATGTAGATCTCACCGCTGACGATCAGCGTGACCTGGCCGATGATGACGTCGCGGATGATGCCGCCGAAGGTCGCGGTCATGATGCCGAGCACGACGGCCGAGACCGCCGGCGCCCCCGCCACCAGCGCCCGCTCCGACCCGGTCACCGCGAATAGCGCCATGCCGACGGCATCGGCCCAGATGATGACCCGAAGACGCCGGCCGTCACCCGCCCGGACCGGAAAGGTCGGGTGGCCGAAGAAGACGACCAGGGCGACGGCGGCGCAGATCAGCAGGTCGACCGGGTCGGAAATCCAGAACACCGGGCCGGCGCCGAGCAGCAGGTCGCGCAGCGTGCCGCCGCCGATACCGGTGGTGGTGGCGAGGATGACGAAGCCGATCGGGTCGGCGCCCTTCCGCGCCGCCACCAGGGCGCCGGTCAGGGCGAAGACGGCCACGCCGATCCAGTCGAGCCAGACCCCGATCGCGCCGAGCAGCATGCCTTGTCCTCCGCCATCCCCACCGGGCCGATTCCAGGGTGCCCGGCGGCCGGCAGCACTATCAAGTCCGGTCGACGAAGGCGACCTGGAACTGGCACCGCCGGATCGGCCGGGCGAATCACCCAGCGCCATCGGCCGGATGTCCCGGTCGAGCCGGTCTCCGTGGCGGTCGCCAGCGACCGACGACAACCCATGCGAGCATATTCCCTTATGACAGTCGCCGCGGCCAGTATCAGACCTTAGCGGCCAGGACCGATCAATCGCGGAGGGGATTGTTCCTATACAGCTGATTTTCCTATTATATTTTAGGAATCGTGGCTTTCTGACCACAGGCCCCGCACCCGATTGGGTCACTCGCTTTTTCGGGGTTGCCTGATTAAGATCAATTTAGATAAAATTTGAGATAAATCAGATCAAGCAAGCCGCGTAGGGGGATCGCCGCGGCATCGGCAACAGCATCAGAGCGCATGATTTTGTCCCAACCGGCCTCTCGCACCCCGAGGCGCCGGAACGGTCGAGTGCGGGCTGAACGGGCCCCGGCCCAGCATCACAACACATGTTCTGGAGACGATTATGAAGGTTGTTACCTCGACCCTCGCCGCGGCCGCGTTGGCCACGGCCGGGTGGTTCACTGCAGCGGACGCCGCCACGGCGACCGGCAATCTGCAGGTCAAGATCACCATCACCAAGGAATGCCAGGTCAATGCCGGCACCGGCGGCGCCGGCGGTGGCGATGCCGTGCTCGATTTCGGCAGCCACGGCGTGCTGAACAGCAATGTCGACGGCCAGACCGCGACCAGCGGCACCGGTTCGGTCCAGGTCCAGTGCACCAACGGCACCGCCTACCAGATCGGTCTGAACGCCGGCACCAACCCGTCCGCGCCGGGTGATGTCAACACCCGCCGGATGAAGACCGGCACCGAATTCGTCAGCTACCAGCTGTACCAGGATTCGGCCCGCACCACCGTCTGGGGCAACACCACCGGCGCCGGCGGCAACGTCGTTTCCAAGACCGCCGACGGCACCGTGCAGAGCACCCAGGTGTTCGGCCGGGTTCCGCCGCAGCTCACCCCGTCGGCCGGCGTCTACACCGACACCGTCACCGTCACCGTCACTTACTGATCCTGATCCCGAGGACACCCCAGATGCGTCGGTTTTTCGCGCTTCTCGCGGTCGTCCCTGGGTTGGTCTTCGCGCAGGCGGGCCAGGCGGCATCCCTCCAGGTGTCGCCTGTCTCCGTCGACCTCACTGCGCCGGCCCAGGCGGCCTCCGTCAATCTCCGCAACAATGGTGACCGCCCGGTCAACGTCCAGGTCCGCGTCTACAAATGGACGCAGGCCGGCGGCGAGGACCAGCTGGTCCCTGCCCAGGACGTGGTCGCCAGCCCGCCGGCGGCAACGCTGCAGCCGGGCACCACCTACACCATCCGCGTCGCCCGCACGGCCACCCCGATCAGCACCGGCGAGGACACTTATCGCCTGCTGGTCGACGAGTTGCCCGACGTCAACGTCCGGCGACCGGCAGACGCGGTGAACCTGGTCATCCGCTACTCCATCCCGGTGTTCTTCGCCGACCGGTCGGCCGGCGCCGAGCTGCGCTGGGACGTCCGCCGCGACGGCGGCAACCTGGTGGTCGAAGCCACCAACACCGGCAACCGCCACGCCAAGATCGCCAACCTGATCGTCGCCTCGCCGGCGGGCCAGGCCAGCTTCGGCCAGGGGCTGAATGGCTATGTCCTGCCCGGCAGCACCAAGCGCTGGACCACGGCGGCCGGCGCCCAGCGCATCCAGCCTGGCAGCAGCGTCAAGATCACTGCGAATGGGGACGATTATGCAGTCAACCAGTCGGCGACCGTCGCGGGCCGTTAAGTCGCGCGTCGCCCCCTGGTGCCTGCTGGTTGCCCTCGGCGCCGCCGGCGCTGCGGCGCCGGCGCTCGCCCAGGACGTGCCCTCTCCCCTGGACGCCCCGGCCCCGGGCACGGCCGGGACCGGCCAGGATCTGCTGCTCGGCGTCACCGTCAATGAGCGCTCGACCGGCGCCCTGGCCACCTTCAAGCGCCTGCCCGACGGCCGCCTGGCTGCCACGCCTGGCGACCTGCAGACCGCCGGCATCAAGCCGACGCTGGGCACGGTCAACAGCGACGGGCTGATCCCGCTCGACAGCCTCGCCGGCATCACCTGGCAGTATGACGAGCCGAAGCAGATCGTCGCCTTCGCCGCCGGCGACGACGCCCGCGTGCCCAACAACGTCGATGTCGGCGCCGGCAGCCGCCCGGTCGACCTGTCCGCGGTGCGGTCCGACCTCGGCTTCCTCATGAACTACACGCTGTACGGCACATCCCAGTACGACTGGAGCGGGCACGACACGACCAGCACGCTGAGCGGCAGCTTCGATGCCCGGCTGCTGACGCCGTACGGCATCGTCTCGACCACCGCGCTGGCCCGGGTCAACGCCTTCGACACCCTGGACGACCAGAGCAACGGCCTGACCCGGCTGGACAGCACCTGGCGCTACACCGATCCGGAAAGCCTGCTGGTCTACCAGGTCGGCGATGCCGTTTCGGGGTCGCCGAGCTGGGCCTCGTCCTACCGCTTCGGCGGCATCCAATTCAAACGCAACTTCGACATCCGCCCGGACCTCGTCACCAGCCCGGTGCCCAATCTCAGCGGCACCGCCTCAGTGCCGTCGACCCTCGACCTGTACCTGAACAACATCAAGGTGTTCTCCGGCGAGGTCCCGGCCGGGCCGTTCGACTTCACCGGCCTGCCCTTCCTCGGCGGCGGCGGCGACGCCCGCATCGTCATGAAGGACGCACTCGGCCGCGAGGTCGTCACCCAGCGCTCCTACTTCTTCGCGCCCGACATGCTGCGCACCGGCTATTTCGACTTCTCCACCGAGCTCGGCTTCGTCCGCCTCGGCTATGGCGACAGCTCGTTCAAATACGACCGCAGCCTGGCCGGCTCCGCCAGCGTCCGCTACGGCCTGGAAGACTGGCTGACCCTGGAAGGCCATTTCGAGGCGACCCGCGGCCTGGTCAATGGCGGCACGGGCTTCGTCGCCAGCATGGGGCCCTATGGCGCCGTCAACGCCTCCTTCGCCGGCAGCAGCTACGGGGGCCAGGACGGCACCGAGACCGGCGGCAAGGTCTCCGCCTTCTACCTGGTCTCGCGCAACGGCTATTCCTTCTACATGGGCGCCGACCGCATGGTCGGCGACTACAACGATGTCGGCCTGGTGGTCGACCGCCGGCACGGCAACGACGCCCCGATCTCGGCCCGCGCCCGCGAGGTCGACCGCATCGGCCTGTCCTTCCCGCTGGGTTTCGACCCGTCCTCGCTCAGCCTCGGCTTCTCGCGCATCCGCGCCGACGGCAAGGACGGCGATTCCAGCATCCTGACCGCCTCCTGGTCGCGCACCATTTTCGACGACGTCTCGGTCTATGCCACGGCCTATGGCGATTTCGACCGGCGCAGCAACTACGGCATCTTCGCCGGCATCACCATTCCCTTCGGCGACGACATCACCGCCTCGGCCAACATCTCCCGCAACGGCAACCGCACCAGCTTCGACAGCAGCGTGACCAAGTCCGCCCGGCTCGAGGAAGGGTCGCTCGGCTGGTCCGTCCGCGACCAGGAGACGGTCGACGGCCAGGGCAACCGCGCCGCCGCGGTCAACTACCGCACCGCCGTGGCCTATCTTTCCGGCTCGCTCGAACAGTCCGGCGACCAGGGTCGCGTCACCGGCACGGTCGAAGGCTCGATCGTCGCCGCCGGCGGCGGCGTGTTCATGGCCAACCGGGTCGACGACGCCTTCGCCGTGGTCAAGGCCGGCGGGCCGAATGTCGACGTCTCGCTCAACAACCGCCGGGTCGCCACCACCAACTCCAGCGGCCGCGCCTTCGTGCCTTACCTGCAGTCCTACCAGAACAACACGATCTCGATCGATCCGGCCAACCTGGCGCTCGACCTGCAGCCGGACGCGACCCAGACCGTGGTGGTGCCGGCCGACCGCTCCGGCGCGGTGGTCGATTTCGGGGTGAAGAAGGTCGATGCCGCCGTGGTCAGCCTGACCGGGCCCGACGGCAAGACGCTGCCGGTCGGGGCCGTGGTCCAGCTCGACGGCACCGACCAGGCCACCGTCGCCGGCTATGACGGCCGCACCTACCTGACCGGTCTGGCCGGCCGGAACAGCGTCACCGTCACCCTGCCCGAGGCGGCCGGCGGCTGCCGCGCCAGCTTCGACTACCGGCCGGCGGCGGGCGCCCAGCCCGAAATCGGCCCCGTGCCGTGCCGCTGAGAGGAGGATCCATGCGCACCTCGCATCTCATCACGCTGGCCGGTGCCGCCCTGGCCCTGACCCTGCTGGCCGCCTGGGTCTGCGCCCCGGCGGCCCAGGCCCAGGGCATCCCGGCCCAACTGGTGCCGCAAGGCCCGGTCCAGACCAACGGCCTGGGCAGCCTGCCCGGCGACAACCAGAGCAATGCCGGCGTGTTCGGTTCGCCGCGCGTCGCCGGGGTCTCGGCACTGCGGATCGAGATCACGATCCTGACCGCCTGCAGCGTCGACCAGGACCCGGACCTGGTCTTCCCTGGCTGGAAGCCGGGCGACCGGACCGTGGAGGGCGCCGCCGCCGTCGCCATCGACTGTTCCGCCGGCCTGCCCTACCTGCTGGCGCTGGACGGCGGCAGCGCGGGCGGCGAGGCCGGGCGCCGCCTGTCCGCCACCGGCCTCCCGGCCATGCCGTACCAGTTGTACAGCGACCCGGCGCGCCGGAGCGTCTGGGGCGACCGGCCGGGCATCGACACCCTGCCGGGCCGCGGCACCGGCGTTCCCGTCACCATCCCGGTCTATGCCCGGGCCGCGCCGCCCGCCAAGGGCGAACCCGCGACCTACCGCGACCTGGTCCGGCTCACGGTCGCCTATTGATGCAGCCCAGGAAGATCCCCGCCATGATCGCGCCGCTTCGCCCGCTTCTTCTCGTCCTGGCCATCTTCGCGGCCATGGCGTTCACGGCGACCGAGGCCGAGGCCCAGACCTGCACGGTCACCAGCATCTCGAATTTCGGCACGACGACCGTCGACATCATCGCCAACGGCGTGTCCTCGGCGACCGGGCAGGTCAGCTACAACTGCACGTCCCGCAGCGCTTTCACCGATGTGCGGTTGTGCGCCTATGTCAGGGCGACCGGCACCCAGGTCGGTCCGAACGACTATGCGTTCTATCAGACGCGCGACGCCGATTCCCGGCTGGCCTGGCAAATGACCGAGCAGTTCGATCGCCGCTATGCGCGGGACGGCGGCGGCAGCCTGTCGACCGGCGGCATCAAGCTGTATGTCGTCGGTGGCGGCACCACCACGAACATCAACGGCACCAACACGCTGACGCTGACCTATCTCGACCGGCAGCAGCAGGACCGGGTGCGGCCGGGGACCTACACCAACAGCTACCAGCTGATCACCAAGTACCTGTTCAATGCCGGCAATGCGAGTTGCGAGGCCGGCCTGGCGAGCACGACCGGGACGATCACCACCTCGTTCAGCGTCACCTCGATCGTGCCGACGAAGTGCCAGTTCGAGAACTTCCAGGATATCGATTTCGGCAATTGGGGGTCGGTCACCGCGGCGCAGGCCAGCGCGACCGGGGTGCGGGCCTTCGGCAATATCGGCGTCCGCTGCACCTACCAGACGCCCTATAGCATCACCATCGGCGACGGCACCAACGCCAATGCCGGGGTGCGGCGGATGAAGAGCGGCAGCAACTTCCTGAGCTATCTGCTGTTCCAGCCGGGCTGCAACACCGCCTGGACGACGGCGTCGCCGCTGGCCGGCACCGGCACCATCGTCAGCGCCCTCAACAACCACCAGGTCTGCGCCCAGCTGACCACGCCGCTTGCCGTGGCGCCGGCGGCCGGCACCTACACCGACACCGTGATCGCCACCATCACCTTCTGAACCGGACGGTTCCCATGGATGACCTCAATGGCAACGTCATGAGCACGACGGCGAGGGCCAGGCTCAAGGTCGCCGTGCTCTATGCCGACCGGCCGGCCGATCTCGACCTCGTGCGCAGCGACATCCGGAGCTTCGCCGATCTGTTCGAGCTGCCGATCGCCGGGGAGTTCATGCCGCAGATCCGGTCGGTCGCCCCGGATCTCGTCGTCATCCATCTCGGCCCACAGGCCAGCGCCGCCTTCGCCCGCGGTGTGCTGCGTGTCCTGCGCGGCGGTGCGCGCAAGCTGATCGTGTTCGGCAACCGCGACCTGCTGGCCGACGCCGATTTCGGCATCGAGCTGATCGGCCACAGCTTCGCCGACGCGGCGATCGGCGACGAGGCCATCCGGACCCTGATCCGGCGCAACATCGCCTTCATGGCCGGGTTCAAGCGCCGGATCGGCCGGATCGACTCCTATCTCCACCGCATGAACGACCTGAGCCAGGACATCATGATGCAGCATGTCGACATGGTGAATCTGTACCGGGAGGAGCCGGCCGACGGCCTGCGCGATGCCGGCACGGGCAGTGCCATGATCGCCGGCGGCCCGGTCACAACCGTCGACGCCGGGCTCGACGTGATCAAGGCGCTGAACAACGCGCTGGGCGACGAGTTCATGAGCGTCGAGTACTTCCAGATCCTGATGTTCCTGCACCGCGGCGCGCTGACCGGCCGGCGCGGCGTTCCGGTCGGGGAGCTGTGCGCCCTGATCAACGCCCCCTATTCCACCACCGTCCGCCGGATCGACGAGCTGGCGAAGAAGGACTATGTGCGGAAAATGACCGACACCGCCGACAAGCGGCGGATCAATGTCGAGATCACCAACCGCTCCATCGGCATCGTCGAAATCTTCCTGGGCCGGTTCAGGACATCGATCGCTCGTCTTGTCGAAAGGCGTGGCGATCAGCCGGACTGAGCCTGCGCCAGACCGGTCGAATCCCTCCCGGCGACTCGCTCGGAAGCCCCCCGCAGAAGCACGTCTCTGTCTTCCAGTTGCCTTTTTCTTGCCATCGCCGCGAAACGCGCCCATTTATGTGCGGTCATCCTGGTTCGGACGGACGGCCTGCCTCGCCCTTGCGGCCACGGATCGCTGCCATCCCGGTAACCGCTGACGCGTCGTGCAGTCCCGCGCGACGCTATCTCTTTTCTGGGAGGCATCAGATGCCGATCGGCACCGTTAAGTGGTTCAACAGCACCAAGGGTTTCGGGTTCATTCAGCCGGAGAACGGCGGCCCGGACGTTTTCGTCCACATCTCTGCGGTCGAGCGCGCGGGTCTCCGCGGTCTCGATGAAGGCCAGAAGATCTCGTACGAAGAGCAGCTTGATCCGAAGCGGAACAAGTCTTCGGCCGAGAACCTCAAGGCCGTCTAAGACTCGACCGCAAGGTCGAAAAGAGGGCGCCCGGCAAGCCGGGCGCCCTTTTCTTTTGCCTCATCCGGCCCGCCTGCCCAGCGGCGGCCACCCGGGAACCGACAGCCGGTCGGCAAAAAAATCCGCCAGCACGTCGACCTTCGACGGCCGGGCGCGGGCCGATGGCGTGACGAAATACAGTGCCCCTTCGGGCATCTTCCAGCCGGTCACCACCGCCTCGAGCCGCCCGTCGGCGAGATAGTCCGCGGCGACGAATTCCGGCAGCTCGGCAATGCCCAGGCCGTCCAGCACGGCCGGCAGCAGGGCGTCGACATTGGTCACGCGCAGCGGCCCCGAGGGCGTGACGCTCTCCTCCTCTCCCGCCGCGTTGCGGAAGCGCCAGACATCCTGCCGGGCCCGATAGGCGTAGCCGAAGCAGTGATGCGCCGCGAGATCGCGCGGATGCTGCGGCCGGTCGTGACCCGCGAGATAGGCCGGCGACGCGACGATGAAGCGCCCGATCGGGCACAGCCGCCGGGCCACCAGCGACGAATCCGGCAGCACCGCGATCCGCAGCGCGGCATCGAAGCCTTCGCCGACGAGGTCGACGGACGCGTCGCTGAGATGCAGGTCGATCGAGATATCCGGGTACAGCCGGAAGAACGCCGGCAGGATCGGCGCGACCCAGCGCAGGCCGAACGACATCGGCACCGCCAGCCGCGCGGCCTGGTGCGGCTGGCTGGACTGTTCGCGCGCCGCACTCTCCGCCGCCTCCGCCTCGCAATAGATCCGGGTCGCGCGCTCGGCCAGGCTGCGGCCGAAATCCGTCAGCGCCAGGCGGCGCGACGTCCGGTTCAGCAGGCGGGCGCCCAACCGCTCCTCCAGCCGGCCGACACCGCGCGACACGGTGGCGACGGACACGCCCAGCGCCCGGGCCGCGGCGGCGAAGGACCGTTCCTCCGCCACCTTGGCGAACATCGCCAGCCCTTCGAAATCCGGCAGTTTCGACATCGACAAACCTGCAATGATAGTTTGCATCTGTTTCTATTTTGATAGCACGACCGGACCCACACCTGTAAGCGGCGAAACCAAGATGGAGACGGACAGGTGTCACGGAAGCTCGAAGGAAAGGTCGCCGTCGTCACTGGCGGCAGCACCGGAATCGGCTTGGCCACGGCCCAGCGCTTTGCCGCCGAAGGAGCGCATGTTTATCTGACCGGCCGCCGCCAGGCCGAGCTGGACGCCGCGGTCGGGTCGATCGGCAGCCAGGCCACCGGCGTGCAGGCGGATTCCGCCAGCCTGGCCGATCTCGACCGGCTCTACGCCAAGGTGAAGGCCGAACGCGGTCGCATCGATGTGCTGTTCGCCAATGCCGGCGGCGGGTCGATGCTGCCGCTCGGCGAGATCACCGAGGAGCAGTATGACGACACCTTCAACCGCAATGTGAAGGGCGTGCTGTTCACGGTGCAGAAGGCGCTGCCGCTGCTGTCCGAAGGCGCCTCGGTCATCGTCACAGGGTCGACCACCAGCGTGTCGGGCACGGCCAATTTCAGCGTCTACAGCGCCAGCAAGGCGGCCGTGCGCAACCTGGTGCGCAGCTGGATCCTGGACCTGAAGGGCCGCAACATCCGCGTCAACACGCTGAGCCCCGGCCCGACCCGGACGCCGGGCCTGGTCAACCTCGCCGGGCCGGATGCCGCCCACCAGCAGGCGCTGCTGGACGGCCAGGCGGCCACCGTGCCGCTGGGCCGTGTCGGCGAGCCGGACGAGATCGCCAAGGTGGCGGTGTTCCTGGCCTCGGACGACGCCAGCTTCGTCAACGGCGTGGAGCTGTTCGCCGACGGCGGCTCGGCGCAGATCTGATCCCACCCGGCAGCGCCGATGTCCACCGGCGCTGCCGGATCAATCCAGGTGGAAGACCTCGGGCATCATCGCCCACCATTCGCCCGGCGCCCTGATCTCGAACGGGTCCTGGCAGGGCTCGCACACCGCCCACCATTCCTGCGTCTTCGGGTCGGCCGCCATCCGCGCCGCATCGGCGGCGAAATCGGTGCCGTGATACTCCCAATAGCCGAACAGGATGTTTTCCGGCTCCTTCAGGAAGATCGTGTAGTTGCGGATGCCGCAATCGCTGATTCGGGCCAGCACCTCGGGCCAGACCGCCGCGTGCAGCCGCCGGTATTCCGCCACCGCCTCCGGCTTCAGCCGGATGCACATGCCCATGCGCTGCATGATCCGCTCCTCCCGATCCGGCCGGCGCCGCCGGCCTGCCGGTGCGACGCTTCCCCGATCCCGCATCGGGGACCCGATGGCGTATGCTGTCATGCTTCCCGACCCCATGACAGCCCGATGGACCGCACCGTATCGCCGCCCGACGCCCCCAGAGCCCAGCCCGGCCGTTCCCGGTGGCTACCGGTGCTCGACCATATGGCCTGGCTGCTGTTGCTGGCCGTGCTGGTCGCGATGGCCCTGACGATCGACAATTTCTTCACCGCGGGCATCGCCCTCGACATTCTCTCCAGGGCGGCCATCGTCGGCCTGCTGGGGATCGGCCTGTCCTTCGTCCTGATCGCTGGGCAAATCGACCTGTCGGGCGAGTCGGTGCTGGCCCTCTCGGCGATGGTGATCGCGCTGACGGTCGGCACCCACGGCGCCGTCGGCCTGGGCTGGACGCTGGATCCGCCCTGGCTGGTGGTCCCCGCCACCCTGGCCAGCGCCCTGCTGATCGGCGCAGTGGCCGGTTTCGGCAACGCCGCGCTGGTGGTGCGGTGCAGATTCAACGCCTTCCTCGTCACTCTCGGCGCCTATGTCCTGCTGCGCAGCTTGGCGGCGGTTCTGTCGGACGGGCACGGGATCTCCGGCCTGCCGATCGAACTCCACGCGATGTGGGCCGGCACCGTGTTCGGCCTGCCGGTCCCGGTCTGGATCCTGGCTGCCGCCTTCGCCGGCTGTGGCATGGTCCTGCACCGGACCGCCTTCGGCCGGGACATCTATCGGATCGGCGCCGATCCGCAGGCCGCCGCGCGGGCCGGCATCCCGGTCGGACGGCGATTGACGGCCGCCTTCGTCATCGCCGTCATCCTGGCCGGCGCCGCCGGCTGGCTGCTGGCGGCCCGCACCGAGATCGTCATCGCCAATATCGGCATCGGCCTGCTGCTGCAGAGCTTCGCGGCGGTCACCATCGGCGGGGTCAGCCTGCGCGGCGGCGCCGGCCGCCTGTCGGGTGTGCTGGCCGGCGCCCTGCTGGTCAGCGCCATCGGCACCGCGATCGGCCGGGCGCATCTGCCGCCACAGGCCGGCCCTGTCATCCACGGCCTGCTGGTGCTGGCCGCGGTGCTGGTGGACCGGATCAGGCCGCAGCGCCGTCCAGCGCCGCCATGAAGCGGCGGCGCCAATGGACGATGTCATTGGCGCGCAGGACCCGCATCATCGCCGCGTGGCGCTCCCGCCGCTCCTCCAGCGGCATGATCAGGGCGCGTTCCAGCGCCTCGGCCACGCTCTCGACGTCGAAGGGGTTGACGATCAGCGCCGTCTCAAGCTCCTCCGCCGCACCGGCGAATTCCGATAGAACCAGCACGCCGGGGTCGTCGGGGTTCTGCGCCGCGACATATTCCTTGGCCACCAGGTTCATGCCGTCGCGCATCGGCGTCACCAGCCCGACCCGGGCGGAACGGTAGAAGCCGAGCAGGGTCTTGCGCGGCACGCTCTTGTTCAGATAGCGCAGCGGCACCCAGTCGATATCGGCGAATTCGCCGTTGATCGCCCCGGCCAGGCTTTCCAGCTGGTGCCGGATCTCCTGGTATTCGGCGACATCGCTGCGGGTCGGCGGCGCAATCTGCATGAAGCTGACCCGGCCGCGCCGGTCCGGCCATTGCTCCAGCAGAGCGCGGAACGCCTCGAACCGGCGTGGCAGGCCCTTGGAATAGTCCAGCCGGTCGACGCCGATGATCAGGTCGCGCCCGACCAGGCTGTCGCGCAGCCGGTGCGCCGACCGCATGTTCCAGGCAGCCGGGGCCTCGGTCGCGATCTCCTCGGTCTCGATCGAGATCGGGAAGGCCTCGACCGCGACGCGGCGGCCGCCGATCTCGACCCGCCCATCCGCCGTCTCGCGCCAGCTGCGATGCCAGGCCGACAGCAGCGCGTCGCGGTCGCGGTTGGTGTGCAGCCCGACCACGTCATAGGCAGCAAGGTCGTCCAGCAGGGCCTGGTAGGTCGGCAAGGTGCGCAGCACCTCGGGCGTCGGGAACGGCGTGTGCAGGAAGAAGCCGATCGGCGCGGTCACGCCGCGCTCGCGCAGCGCCCGGCCAAGCGGGATCAGCTGGTAGTCATGCACCCAGATCCGGTCGCCGGGGCGCAGCAGCGGCAGCAGCGCATCGGCGAACTGGGCGTTGACCCGTCGGTAGCCATCCTCCGCCGACCGGCTGTAATGGGCCAGCTGGATCCGGTAGTGGAAGATCGGCCAAAGCGTCGAATTGGCATGGCCGTTGTAGTAGAGGTCGAAATCGGCCTGGGACAGGTCGAGCATGGCGTAGGTCAGGCGGCCGGCGCGCTTCAGCTTCGGCTGTGGCGAGGGCTGGTCGACCAGCTGGCCGCTCCAGCCCAGCCAGATGCCGCCGGTTTCCTTCAGCGCCGCCAGCACCGCGACGGCCAGGCCGCCCTGCGGCGCCGTGCCTTCCTCAACCGGTGCGATCCGGTTCGATATGACGATCAGGCGGCCCATGCCCTTGCCTTTGCTTCAGCGGATGACGGCCAGCTGCGCGATCCAGTCGCGCGCAGCCGCTGGATCAGGCAAACGGTGCGAAGCGAGGGTCGGTTCCCTGTCGCCGACCTGCAGGGCGATGCCGCCATGGCGCAGCGCCGCGGTGAAGGCGTCCTCGTCGGTGACGTCGTCGCCCAGCGCCAGCGGCCGGCGCCCGGCAAAGGGCGGCGTTGCCAGGAACCGGTCGAGCGCCGCACCCTTGTCGACGCCTTCCGGCTTCAGCTCGACCACCATCTTGCCGGAGATGGCATGCCACCCCGGCGCCTCGGCCAGCAGGTCTTGGGCGAAGGCGACGACATCGGGCCCCAGCGCGGGTGCCTGGCGATAGTGGATCGCGACCGCGGCGCCCTTGGGTTCGACCCGCAGGCCGGGGTCGCGGCCGGTGAAGCCGCGCAGCGCCGCCTCCAGCCGTTCGAGCACGATCCGGTCGACCTCGACGCGTTCGATCGTCCCGGCCGGAGCGGCCCGCCATTCCAGCCCGTGCTGCCCGGCCGCCGGCAGGGCCAGCGGGGCGAACAGCCGGTCGAGATCGGCGATCGCCCGGCCGGACACCAGCGCCAGGGCGCCACCGAGCCGGGCCGAGAGGCGGTCCAGCGCCCCGAGCAGCTCGAACGGCACCACCACATCTTCGGGCCGCTCCGCCAAGTCGATCAAGCTGCCATCGACATCCAGGAACAATGCCAGGCCAGAAATACTCTCGGCGAATGCGGCGGTGTCGATGATCTGCGGCGCCATGCGCTGTGACATCTCCATGTCAAATTTCGATAAAGATTGTCGATCCGGAACGATTTCGGACACGACAACAGGTGCACCGGCCCCCGTATCTAGACAGCTGCGGGTGCGCCTGGGTTCCCTTTTTAAGGACGATGGCAGGCTATTTCAAGGGAAGCGGCCGATCGTCAATGACCAACTCCGAGCTGCGCCCGGAAGAAGGCGGTGACGTCGCTGTCCATCTGCCGATGGAACGCGACCCGGTCGAAGCCGGGCGCATCGACGCAGATCATGGCCCAGACCTTGGGATGCAGCGTCTCGATCCTGGGGTTGCACGGCACCAGGAAGGTGTAGTGGCCGGCGCCGGGAACCTCATGGAACTCCGGCGGCTGCGGCAGGGCCTGGCGGACAAGCGCGGTGTTCGACGGGCCGAGCACCACCGCGTCGTCGGCCGCGCCCCAGAGCTGGACCGGCACGGTAACGGCGGCCAGCGCGGCCTTGTCGAAGGCGAAGCCCAGCCCCGGCGCCGCGATCACGGCGGCGCGGATGCGCGGGTCGTGGGTCCAGGCCGGCGCCGGCCCGGCGTCGGCCGTGTCGGACAGATCGAGCTTGCAGGCCGGCTCATCGGGGTCCTGCCGGCAATGCCCCGCCAGCAGCCCCAGATCAGGGGTGCCGCCGATCGCCACCAGGGCGGTGTAGCCGCCGAAGGAGAAGCCGAAGATGCCGATCCGGGCGGAATCGAGCCGGTCATGCCCCGGCCAGCCGGCCAGCATGTAGTCGAGCACCCGGCTGATGTGGCGCGGCCGGTCGACGAGTTCGCGCGTGGCTGGGTAGCCGCCGTCCTGGTAGTTGTCGCCGGTGTGGGTGGGGGCGACCACCACGAAGCCGGCCTCGGCCAGGGCCTTTGCCAGATCGGCATGGCCGCCGAGCCAGCCGGCACTGCCATGCGAGATGATGACGAGTGGCAGATGATCGCCCCGGATCGGGGCATCGATCGCCAGCGCCTGGTCGAAGGGCGTGTTCGGCTGCGCCGGCTCAGGCGCATCGCTGGGGTACCAGATGCCGATGTCGAGCGGCCGATCGGACGGGTCCGGCGCCGTCGCGCTCTGGAAGCCGACCGCCCCCGCCGGCGCCGCGGCGAGCAGCAGCACGGCCGACAGCACCATGGCCAGACTCTTCATGAATGTCCCCTCCCCCCACGCGCTGGGCGCGCAGCTTAGTCTTCGAAGCCGATGCGGGCCTTGATGAAATTGCCTGATATCGCCACCAGCGGATGACCGCCGACGCTGGCCGGCACGGTGCTGTCGACCGAGGCAAAGCGGGCATCGACCATGTAGCTGACCGGGGTGCCGCGACGGAAGGCCAGGGCGATGTCGCCGGCATCCGCGTTCAGGCGCACCGCCTCGGCCGGCTCGGGGCTGATCAGGCGCAGATCGGCCTTCAGGGCCTGGGCCGAGACATCGATCGTGCGGGCCTGGCCGGTCAGCGACAGTTGCGCCGCCTGGGCCGCGACCCGGACCGCGCCGAAATGCCCGTCCAGCGTGGCGGAGACGGCAGCCGGGCGCAGGGCGATGTCGGCACCGGGGCGAAGATTGACCGTCAGCACCGGCCGGCAGTCATGGCCCCACCAGGAGGAACGCTGGATATCGACGGTCAGGGTGTGGCCGTCGACCTGCATGGTCGCGGCACAGTCACCCGCCCGGTCCAGCATGGCCTGCAGCGGTCGCCCCGGATCGGTGCCGATATCGACGGCCACGCCGCCGCCGGTCACCACCACCGCATCGACGCCCGTCAGGTCCACCGAGGCCGGGGCGGCCGCCCAGGCCATCGCAACGGGGGTTGCCGTGGCGGCGAAGGCCAGCCCGAAGGCAAGAGTCATCGGCAGGAAACGCGACATCACTGTCCTCCTTTAACGTCAGACCGGCTTCAACGATCAGACCGGGAATGGATGAAAAGAGGCCGGCGCCGCCAGGGCGCCAGCGTCAGCGATACAGCGGGCTGCGGTTGGTGACGGCCAGCCAGCCGCGGACGATGCGGTAGACGGTCCACAGCCACAGCGCGGCCAGCAGCGGCCAGCCGATCAGCACCCAGGTCAGCGCGCCGAACAGCAGGCCGAACAGCAGCGCCGTCCAGAAGGTGCGGATCGCCCAGGTGAAGTGGTCCCAGGCGACGGTGCCGCGGGCATCGCCGCGGGCGAGATAGGCGATGACCAAGCCGATCAGCATCGGCAGGGCGGTGAACAGCGACACGGCATAGATGGCATAGACGACGTGGCCGACCGTGTTGAAGCCGTCGCGCGAGCCGCGCGGCGAAAGAACCTCGACACCCGGTCGATAGCGGTAGGAAGCAGCCATGGGTGGCTCCAGTCTCCAGAAAGTCAGGGGTCAGCGGCCTTCGAGGTCGCGGAAGTCCCGGTTCAGCTTGAATTCGCCTGACGTGACGTAGCGCTCCATCCCGGCCATGCGCTGTTCCAGCTCGCGGAAATTGTGGCGGATGGCGGAGAAGGTGTCGGCCGGCTTGACCGAGACCGAGCGCCAGAACACCTCCTCATCCGGGCTGCGGTACAGCAGTGTCGGCCGGCGCTTCAGGAACACCGCCGCCGCCAGGTAGGCGATCAGGATGTGCGGGAAGAAGATGAAGGCCAGGACCACCGTGCCGAAGCGCACCTTGCCGGGCGAGACCCCGAAATAGGCGGCGAGGCCGGCGCAGACGCCGAGGAAGACGCCATGTTCCGGATCGCGGTAGAGGCGATGCGGGTTCGGCGATTCGGTAAAGCGGCCGGTCATGACGGCCTCCGCCACTGCGGCGCCTCGGCGTCGAGGATCTTCTCGAGAGTCACGATCCTGAGCTCCATGCGCTTGGCGCTTTCCCACAGGTCGACCAGCATGCGCTCGTCCTCACGCGACAGCGTCCGGGTCGACCGCCAGCGGGTGACGTAGTGCAGCACCAGCCAGATCGGCGCCACGATCACCAGGAAGATGATGACCGGGACGAAGAAGAAGACGTGAAACATGGTTGTCCTTGCGTCTGCGGCCCGGCGGCAAGCGCCGGGCCGGTTTGACGAAACGGATCAGGAGCCGGTGCGGCCGAGCCGCGCCTTGATCGCCTGCAGCTCCTTCTCGACGCCGCTTTCGGCCTCGAGCTCGGCGAACTCGTCCGACAGGGACTTGCGCCGGCCGAGATCGAAGGATTCGACCTGGCCCTCGACCGCGTCGATCTTGCGCTCGATCTGCTCGTAGCGGCCCAGCGCCTCGTCGATGCGGCCGTCATGCAGCTGGGTGCGGATGCGGATCTGGTCGCGCGCCGCGTCGTGCCGGATGACGAAGGATTTCTGCTTGTTCTTGGCCTCGGTCAGCTTGGCCTCGAGCCGGCCGAGATCCTCGTTGGTCTTGGCCAGCGCGGTCTCGATCATCTCCAGCTCATGGCGCAGGATCTCGACCGAGGATGCGGCCTGGGCCTTGGCGACCAGCGCGCCCTTGGCCAGGTCCTCGCGGCCCTTCTCGACCGCCAGCTCGGCCTTGCGCTGCCAATCGGCCTGCGCCGCCTCCAGCTGGTCGATCCGGCGCAGGATCTCCTTCTTGTCGGCGATCGACCGGGC
Organism: Inquilinus sp.; assembly: GCF_057815775.1. Lineage (NCBI taxonomy): Bacteria > Pseudomonadati > Pseudomonadota > Alphaproteobacteria > Rhodospirillales > Rhodospirillaceae > Inquilinus > Inquilinus sp. The sequence goes on along the minus strand of NZ_JBYRFX010000768.1, from coordinate 10,530 downwards.
GGCGGCGGTGCGCACCTCGACCAGCGTGTCTTCCATCTCCTGCACGATCAGCCGGACGATCTTTTCCGGATCCTCCGCGCGGTCGAGCATGGAGTTGATGTTGGAGTTGATGATGTCGCCCAGGCGGGAAAAGATACCCATCACACGGTCCTCTTCGATCTCACGGGAAGGTTACAGCAGCACGGAGGCGATCAGCGCACCGGCGCCGAAGAACAGCCAGTTCTCGATCGGCCGGCTGGCGATCCAGGCCAGCAGGCGCCGGCCGGTGCGCTGCCAGTCGGCACGGGGGGAAGTGGTTGAGCGGCGGCCGAAGCGGTCGGCGGTGCCGGTCGGGTCGAAACCAAAGCTCATCTCGTCCTCCTCTGGCCCGAGGCATTCGGGGGTCATTTCCCTGGATTGCAAACGCCGTGCCAGTTCTGGACATGCCGGTTTCCGGGGATTTCCCCGATTGGCCCCTTGATCATTCGGCGAAAATTTCCGAACCTTCGGCGAAATTCACCAATCGTGGATGAGGATGGCCCAGGATCTTCCGCCCCTGCTCGGCGAATCCCCCGCCTTCGCCGACCTGCTGGACCAGGTCTCGGCGGCGGCGGCGCTGGACCGGCCGGTGCTGGTGATCGGCGAGCGCGGCACCGGCAAGGAGCTGATCGCCGCCCGGCTGCACTTCCTGTCGCCGCGCTGGGACCGCGCCTTCGTCAAACTGGACTGCGCCGCCCTGTCGCCCGAGCTGCTGGAGAGCGAGCTGTTCGGCCATGAGGCCGGCGCCTTCACCGGCGCGGTGCGGCGCCATATCGGCCGGTTCGAACGCGCCGACGGCGGCACCCTGTTCCTGGACGAGCTGGCCAATGCCAGCCTGCGGGTGCAGGAAAAGCTGCTGCGGGCGATCGAGTATGGCGAGATCGAGCGGGTCGGCGGCACCCAGGCGATGACCGTCGATGTCCGCGTCGTCGCCGCCACCAATGTCGACCTGCCGAGCGAGGTCGCGGCAGGCCGGTTCCGCGGCGACCTGCTGGACCGGCTGGCCTTCGACGTGCTGACCGTGCCGCCGCTGCGGGCGCGGCCGGAGGACATCCCGCTGCTGGCGGGAGCCTTCGCCCAGGCCATGGCGCGGGCGCTGGGCCGGCCGGGCTTTCCGGGGTTCGAACCACAGGTGATGGCCGAACTGCGCGACCATGGCTGGCCCGGCAACATCCGCGAGCTGAAGAATGCGGTGGAGCGCGCGGTCTACCGCACCGCGCCGGACGAGCCGGTGAGCGAGATCGTGCTCGACCCCTTCGCCTCGCCCTGGCGGCCACGTCCGGCCGGCGAGGCTGCCGCAGCAGAGGCGGATGCCGCACCCGGCGCGGCCCCGCCCAAAGGGGCCTATGACTTCCGGGCGGCGATCGCCGCGGTGGAGAAGGCGTGGCTGGAGGCGGCCCTGGCCGCCCAGGGGGGCCATCAGGGCCGGGCGGCGACGGCGCTGGGCCTCGGCTACGATCAGCTGCGGCATCTGTTGCGCAAACACGGCATTGTGGCGCGACAGAGCGGAGAGATCGGGTGACGAAGACAGTGCTGATCACCGGCTGCAGCTCCGGCTTCGGCTTTGCCGCGGCGCGGCTGTTCGCGGAGGCCGGCTGGTCGGTCTGGGCGACGCTGCGCGGCCCCACGGACCGACCCGAGACGGCGGCGCTGGCGGCGATGCCGGGCATCACCGTGCTGGCGCTGGACGTCACCGTGGCGGCAGAGCGGGCCGCCGCCGTCGCCGCCATCGGGCCGGGCGGGCTGGACTGCCTGATCAACAATGCCGGCTACGGCCTGACCGGCCCGGTCGAGGCGCTGGACGACGACCAGATCCGCCGCCAGATCGCCGCCAACCTGGAAGGCCCGATCCTGCTGACCCGCGACCTGCTGCCGGCGCTGCGCGCGCGCCGCGGCCGGGTGATCAACATCTCCTCGCTGCTCGGCTTCCTCGGCACGCCGTTCATGGCGATCTATTGCGCCACCAAGCACGGCATGTCCGGCTTCAGCGAGGCGCTGCGCTTCGAGCTGGCGCCGCATGGCGTGCAGGTCTGCGCGGTCGAGCCGGGGCGGCACGACACCGGCTTCAACCGCCGGCTGGACCACCCGGTGCTGGCGCCGGACCTGCCCTATCACGACCTGTTCGGCCGGGCCCTGGCCCACCGGGAGACGCGTGGCGCGGTGGCGCCGGCGCAGGCGGCGGCCGTCAGCGACCGGGCGGCGCGCCGGCTGCTGCGCCTGGCCGAATCCCGGCGGATGCCGGCCCGGCTGCGCCTGGGGCGCGATGCCACGGCGCTGTTCTGGGCCCGCCGCCTGCTGCCCGAAGGCCTGTTCGACCGGCTGATGATCTTCGCAACCGGCCGCGGGGTGGCCTGAGGACGGCAGGCAAGGACAGTGGTTCCACAAGGCCGTGCCAGGCGTTCACTGACGTGAATAGGTGTGTGATGGCGTTGAATCGCGCGGATTTCTACGATGCCGAACTTCGGCGGCACAACGAGGCCTTCCGGGCGGCCCTCGGGATCGGCCCCCGCGATCGCGCGCTCGATATCGGATGCGGTGCGGGACAGACCACGCGCGAAGCGGCTCGCATCGCGGTGCAAGGCAGCGTGCTGGGCGTCGACGTCTCGGCGGAGATGCTTGAGGTTGCCCGGCAGCGCAGCGCGCAGGAAGGGTTGCGGAACGTCGATTTCGAAGAGGCCGACGCCCAGTCGCGGGTGTTTCCCCCGGCCAGCTTCGACCTATGCATCAGTCGGTTCGGGACGATGTTCTTCACCGACCCGGCGGCGGCCTTCGCGAATATCGGCCGGGCGCGCGCCTGGTGTGGATGGTGTGGCAGGGCCGGGACCGTAACGAGTGGGCGACCGTCATCCGGCAGGCGCTGGAGCCGGGGGTTGCCCTGTCAGCGGAGGTCCCTCTGGCGTTTTCGCTGGGTGATCCCGCCGTCGCCACACATGTCCTGAACGCATCCGGCTTCGTCTCGGTCGAGTTTGCCGAGGTCCATGAACCGGTCTTCTATGGTGCGGACGTCGATGCAGCCTTCGAGGCCGTGATCGGCCTGCAATTCGCCAAAGACCTGCTGGCCCGGCCGGATACGGAAGGCCAGGATGCGGAAGGCCAGGCAGCACGGCAGCGGCTGCGCGATCTGCTCGAAACGCATCTGACTGCGGACGGCGTGCTGTTCGACTCGCGCGCCTGGAGCATCACGGCCTATCGGACGAAGGCCTAGCCGACCTGCGGGCCGGGCGGGGCGCCCGGCCCGGCTGCCGACCTGGACTAGAAGCGTTCGCCGATCAATTCCTCGCTTTTGGCCCAGAGCGCCCGGGCATGGTCGCCATCGAGCGCATAGGGGCGCACGCCTTCGGCGATCGGGTTGAGGGGGGCGTCGGTCACCGTCGAGACATGGCAGTCCTCGCAGTACTTGCCGCCGACCTCGTCCGCATCGGCCACGAAGCCTGCCCAGACCGAGGTCGCAGCACCCTGCGGGATGGTCTTGAACCGATAGCGCGGCTGGCCGGCAGCGACGAGATCGGCATTGATCTGTTCCAGCATCTGGTCGATCGCATTGCCCGGCAGATGGCGGGCCAGTTCGGTCTGGATGCCGCCGGGATGCAGCGCCGCCGCACGCACGCCGCGCGCCCGATGGCGCCGGTCGAACTCGACGGCGAACAGGATGTTGGCGGTCTTCGACCGGCCATAGGCGACCCAGGGGTCGTAATCCTGGTGCTCGAAATTGGGGTCTTCCAGATCGACATCGGCGAAGCGGTGGCCGGAGGATGCGAGATTCACCAGGCGCCCGCCCGGTGCGATCAGCGATGCGATACGGTTGACGAAGGTGAAATGGCCGAGATGGTTGGTGCCGAACTGCGTCTCGAAGCCATCGGCCGTGCGGCCGAGGGGACACGCCATGACGCCGGCATTGGCGATCACGACATCGAGCGGGCGCCCATCCGCCACGATCCGGTCGGCGGCCGCGCGGACGCTGGCGAGCGAGGCGAGGTCGAGGCCGATGAGCTCGAGCCCGCCGCCGTTCCTGGCATCGGCACGGACCACCGCGGTTGCCGCTTCGGCCTTGGCCAGGTCGCGGGCCGCCCCCAGGACCTGGGCGCCATGGGCGGCAAGAACCCGCGCCGTTTCGACGCCGAGGCCGGCGGAAACGCCGGTGACGAGCACGCGCTTGCCTGCCAGGTCCACGCCGGCGAGCACGTCGTCCGTGGTGGATTCAGATCCAAAAGGTCCGGTCATGAGACTCTCCGTAAGACCAAGGGCGCAAGGGTGCCTGTGACGGCAAGCCCGTTGCCCGCCATCCCGAAATGAATTAAGAGGAGGATGCCTCCGTTTTGTAAATATGGAGGCACCCTCCGTTTATCAAGAGGCCAATGGAGACGTGACGACGAAGGGTGAGCGCGCCCAGACGCGCAAGCCGCGTGCAGATGCGGAGCGGAACCGCCTCCGCCTCCTGGAGGTGGCCAAGGCCGCCTTTGCCGAAAAGGGTGCGGATGCCAGCCTGGAGGAGATTGCGCGGCGCTCCGGCGTCGGCATCGGCACGCTCTACCGGCATTTTCCGACGCGCGATGCGCTGATCGGCGATGTCTATCGCAACGAAACCGAAAAACTGGCCATGGCGGCGGTCGAGCTTGCCGAACAGCGCCCGCCCAAGGAGGCGCTGCGCGAATGGATGCTGGTCTTCATCGACTACATCGCGACCAAGCACGGCATGTATCCGGCCCTGGATTCGCTGGTCGGGGGCGCATCCACGCTCTACGCCGCGTCCGGCCCGCTGATCAGCAACGCGATGGAGATGCTGGCCGCCCGGGCGGTGGAGAGCGGCGATATCCGCCTCGACATCCCGCCGGTCGATCTCCTGTGGGCCATCGGCGGGGTTGCCAGCAGCAATAACCCCGACTGGAAGACAGCGGGCAAGCGCCTCGTCGACATCATGATCGCCGGAATGGAGACCTGACCCCGGTCGCCTGAGACCGGGAGCATAGTCTTATCTACATAGATAGACCGTTTATTTTGGGCAATTCCCGCCGCCGGATCAGCCTGCGGCCCGACCTTTGCGCCGATTTCCTCCCGCACTGCGAGATGGCGATTGCGCCGCGGGGCCCGACTCAGGCAGGGTTTTGAAAATCCTTAAAATCCTTGCGAATGAAACGTTCTTGGGAGGCACCATGAGGGGGAATGCTCTTGCCGTCGGCCTGCTGGTCGTCGGCTTTGCCATGCCGGCGGCCGCCCAGGTCTCGGGCAATGTCGTCAAGATCGGCGTGCTGAACGACCAGTCGGGCGTCTACGCCGATTACGGCGGCAAATGGTCGGTCGAGGCCGCGAAGATGGCGGTCGAGGATTTCGGCGGCAAGGTGCTGGGCGCCCCGATCGAGATCGTGTCCGCCGACCACCAGAACAAGCCGGACATCGGCTCGAACATCGCCCGGCAATGGTTCGACGTCGACGGCGTCGACATGATCAGCGAGCTGACCACCTCCTCCGTCGCGCTCGCCGTCCAGGCGCTGGCGGCGGAGAAGCACAAGGTCACCATCACCTCCGGCGCCGTGACCGCCGACCTGACCGGCAAGGCCTGTTCGCCCACCGGCTTCCACTGGGCCTTCGACACCCATGCGCTGGCGGTCGGCACCGGCGGCGCGCTGGTGGACCAGGGCGGCGACACCTGGTTCTTCCTCACCGCTGATTACGCCTTCGGTTATTCGCTGGAGGACCAGACCACCAAATTCGTGACGTCCAAGGGCGGCAAGGTGCTGGGCAGCGTGCGGCACCCGCTGAACACCACCGACTTCTCGTCCTTCCTGCTGCAGGCCCAGGCCTCCGGCGCCAAGGTGGTCGGTTTGGCCAATGCCGGGCTGGACACCGCCAACGCGATCAAGCAGGCGGCGGAGTTCGGCATCGTCGCCGGCGGCCAGAAGCTGGCTGGCCTGCTGTTCACCCTGGCCGAGGTGCATGGCCTGGGCCTGCAGGCGGCGCAGGGCCTTGTGCTGACCGAGGATTTCTACTGGGACCGCAATGACGAGAGCCGGGCCTTCGCCCAGCGCTTCTTCGCCCGCACCCAGCGCATGCCGAATTCGGTCCAGGCCTCGGAATACTCCTCGGTGCTGCAGTATCTGAAGGCGGTGCAGGCCGCCGGCACCGATGACGGCGACAAGGTCGCCGCCAAGCTGAAGGAGCTGCCGGTGGACGACGTCTTCGCCCACAACGGCCACGTCCAGGCCGACGGCCGCATGGTGCACGATATGTACCTGTTCCAGGTCAAGGCGCCGTCGGAAAGCACCAAGCCCTGGGACTACTACAAGCAGCTGGCCACCATCCCCGGCGACCAGGCCTATCTGTCGGCGGAGACCAGCGGCTGCCCGGCGACGGCAAAGAAATAACAGGCGGATGACCGAAGCGATCCTGGTGGCGGAGGGCCTGACCAAGGCCTTCCGCGGCTTCGTCGCGGTGAAGGGCGTGAACCTGGCCGTGCGCGAAGGCACGATCCACGCCCTGATCGGCCCGAACGGCGCCGGCAAGACCACCGTGTTCAACCTGCTGACCAAGTTCCACCAGCCGACCGCGGGCCGCATCGCCTTCCGCGGCGAGGACATCACCCGGCTGAAACCGGCCGAGGTGGCGCGGCGCGGGCTGGTGCGGTCGTTCCAGATTTCGGCGGTGTTCCCGCATCTGACGGTGCTGGAGAATGTCCGGGTGGCGCTGCAGCGGCCGGAGGGGCTGGCGCGCCAGTTCTGGCGCTCCGACGCCGTGCTGCGCCGGCTGGATGACCGGGCGCTGGCGCTGATCGAGTCGGTCAATCTGAGCGAATTCGCCCGGACCGCCGCGGTCGACCTGTCCTATGGCCGCAAGCGGGCGCTGGAGATCGCCACCACCCTGGCGCTGGACCCGCCGATGCTGCTGCTGGACGAGCCGATGGCCGGCATGGGGCATGAGGAGATCGGCCGCATCGCCGAGTTGATCCGCAAGGTCGGCGCCGACCGCACCGTGCTGATGGTCGAGCACAATCTGAGCGTCGTGGCCGACCTGTGCCACCGGGTCACCGTGCTGCAGCGCGGCGAGATCCTGGCCGAGGGCAGCTACGCCGAGGTCTCGGCCGACCCGCGGGTGCGCGAGGCCTATATGGGGTCGGAGCATGCTTGAGGCGGCACCGCTGCTCCACGTGCGCGGCCTGCAGGGCTTCTACGGCGAAAGCCATGTGCTGCACGGCGTCGACATCGACGTCTTCCCGGGCGAGACCGTGACCCTGCTGGGCCGCAACGGCGCCGGCAAGACCACGACGCTGCGCGCCATCATGGGCATCCTGCGCCGGCGCCAGGGCACCATCCGGATGGCCGGCATCGATTTGCTGGCCACGCCGCCGCATCGCATCGCCAAAACCGGCATCGGCTATGTGCCGGAAGAGCGGGGCATCTTCGCCTCGCTGTCGGTGGCCGAGAACCTGACCCTGCCGCCCCGCGTCGCCGCGGGCGGCATGAGCCTGGACGAGATCTACCAGCTGTTCCCCAATCTGCAGGAACGGGCCGGCAGCCAGGGCACCAAGCTGTCGGGCGGCGAGCAGCAGATGCTGGCGATCGCCCGGGTGCTGCGCACCGGCGTGAAGCTGCTGCTGCTGGACGAGCCGACCGAGGGGCTGGCGCCGGTCATCGTGCAGCGCATCGGCGAGCTGCTGCGGGCGCTGAAGGCGCAGGGCATGACCATCCTGCTGGTCGAGCAGAACTTCCGCTTCGCCAGCGCCATCGCCGACCGCCATTACGTGATGGAGGACGGCCGCGTCGTCGCCGAGATCCGGCGCGAGGAGATGGCCGAGAAGATGGACCTGCTGCATGAGACGCTGGGAGTCTGAGATGGGGACCACATCATGATCCCGCTGCTCGGCATCCCGGTGCAGGTGCTGTTCGGCCAGCTGCTGCTCGGGCTGATCAACGGGTCGTTCTACGCCCTGCTCAGCCTCGGCCTCGCCGTCATCTTCGGCCTGCTCAACGTCATCAACTTCGCCCATGGCGTGCAGTACATGCTGGGCGCCTTCGCCGCCTGGATGCTGCTGAATTTCCTCGGCATCGGCTACTGGCCGGCGTTGGTGCTGGCGCCGCTGATCGTCGCCCTGTCCGGCATCGTGCTGGAGAAGCTGTTCCTGGCCCGGCTGTACCGGCTGGACCCGCTGTACGGCCTGCTGCTGACCTTCGGCGTCGCGCTGATCCTGGAGGGGCTGTTCCGCAGCTGGTACGGCACATCGGGCCAGCCCTACGCCCCGCCGGCGGCGCTGACCGGCGCGGTCAATCTCGGCTTCATGGTGCTGCCGATCTATCGCGGCTGGGTCATCCTGGCCTCGGTCGTGATCTGCTTCGCCACCTGGTTCGTGATCGAGAAGACGCCGCTGGGCGCCACGCTGCGCGCCGCGACCGAGAACCCGGTGCTGGTCCAGGCCTTCGGCATCAACGTGCCGCGCATGATCACCCTGACCTATGCCTTCGGCGTCGGCCTGGCCGGGCTGGCCGGGGTGCTGGCCGCGCCGGTCTACCAGGTCAGCCCGCTGATGGGGTCGAACCTGATCATCGTCGTCTTCGCCGTGGTGGTGATCGGCGGCATGGGATCGATCATGGGCGCCATCGTCACCGGCTTCGCGCTGGGCATCTTCGAGGGGCTGACCAAGGTGTTCTATCCGCCGGCGTCGAACATCGTGGTCTTCGTCATCATGGCGGTGGTGCTGCTGATCCGCCCCGCCGGCCTGTTCGGGCGGGAGCGCTGAGCGTGGCGGCGAGGATGACCGGCGTGAAGATCGCCGCGGTGCTGGCGGTCGTCATCGTGGCGCTGGGCGCGCCCTATCTGCTGTACCCCGTCTTCCTGATGAAGCTGCTGTGCTTCGCCCTGTTCGCCTGCGCCTTCAACCTGCTGATCGGGTATGTCGGACTGCTGTCCTTCGGCCATGCCGCCTTCTTCGGCGGCGCCGCCTATGTGACGGCGCATGCGGCGAAGGTGTGGGGCTGGCCGCCGGAGCTCGCCATCCTGGCCGGCACCGCCGCAGCCGCCGTGCTGGGGCTGGTGATGGGCTTCGTGGCGATCCGCCGCCAGGGCATCTATTTCGCGATGATCACCCTGGCGCTGTCGCAGATGGTGTTCTTCGTCGCCCTGCAGGCGCCGTTCACCGGCGGCGAGGACGGCATCCAGTCGGTGCCGCAGGGCCGGATGTTCGGGCTGTTCGACCTGTCGGATTCCCTGACCTTCTACTACGTCGTGCTGGCGATCTTCGCCCTCGGCTTCTTCCTGATCTGGCGCGTGGTGCATTCGCCCTTCGGCCAGATCCTGAAGGCGATCCGCGAGAACGAGCCGCGGGCGATCTCGCTGGGCTACCGGGTCGACGCCTACAAGCTGACCGCCTTCGTCATGTCGGCGGCGCTGGCCGGGCTGGCCGGCGGCACCAAGGCGCTGGTGTTCCAGCTGGCGTCGCTGACCGACGTGCAGTGGCAGATGTCGGGCGAGGTCATCCTGATGACGCTGCTGGGCGGCATCGGCACCCTGGTCGGCCCGGTGGTCGGCGCCGGGCTGGTGGCGGCGCTGGAGAACTACCTGGCCGAATCCGCCCTGCCGGTGACGGTGGTGACCGGGGCGATCTTCGTGATCGTGGTGCTGCTGTTCCGCCGCGGCATCGTCGGCGAAATCGTCCACTGGCTGAAGCGCAGGGGATAGCCGACCCTATCTTGCACTGAGAGCAATGCTCCGATTGCACCGATCATTGCATCGGGTCAATCTGCCCGTATCAACTGGATTGTACGGGCCATGGACCTCACGGTTGCCACCATCCTGGTCGCCTTTGCCGGCGTCTTCCTGATCTCCCTGCTGCGCGGCGCGTTCGGCGGCGGCTTCGCCATCATCGGCATTCCGCTGCTGTCGCTGGTGATGGACCCGGTGACGGCGGGCGGCCTGCTGGCGCCGCTGTTCGTGGCGACGGACCTGGTCGCGCTGCGCTACTGGAAGCCCTCGACCTGGTCGCGGCCGGACCTCGCGCTGCTGCTGCCCGGCCTGCTGGTCGGCGTCGGGCTCGGCACCGTGCTGTTCACCATCCTCGACCACCGCGCCATCGCCATCGTGATGGCGGCCGTCACCCTCGCCTTCGTCGGCCTGTGGTTCGCCCGGGGCGCGACGGTGACCATCCAGCCGCGGTCGACGCCGAAGGCGATCACCGCCGGCCTCGCCTCGGGGATGACCACCATGGTGGCGCATTCCGGCGGGCCGCCGCTGGCGATGTACCTGCTGCCGCTCGGCCTCAGCAAGGCGGTGTATGCCGGCACCACCAGCCTGTTCTTCACCGTCGGCAACGCCACCAAGGCGGTGCCGTGGCTGCTGCTGTCGCGGCCGACCGGCGATGTCTGGACCCTGATGGCGCTGTGCCTGCCCGCCATCCCCGCCGGCGTCTGGCTGGGCTGGCGGCTGCACGGCCGGCTGGACCAGCGCCAGACCTACCGCGCCTGCTACGGCCTGCTGGTGCTGACGGCGCTGAAGCTGCTGTGGGACGGCGTCTCCGGCTATCTCGCCTGA
>NZ_JBYRFX010000767.1:0-1928 GCF_057815775.1 Inquilinus sp. | reverse complement strand
CCCATGTGCTGTGCCCCGATCCGGACAGCCCCTGCGCCCAGGTGACCGATCGCGCGACGCTGTCCTCCTACACCGACCATGCGGCGCTGGACGCCTTCGCCGCCCAAGTCGACGTCGTCACCTATGAATTCGAGAACATCCCCTACGAGACCGTGATGCACCTGGCCGCCCGCGTGCCGGTGCGGCCCGGGCCGGACGGGCTGGCGGTGTGCCAGGACCGGGTGGCGGAGAAGGATTTCGCCAACCGCCACGGCATCGGCACCGCGCCCTGGCGTGCGGTCGGATCGGCGGCGGAGCTGGCCGAAGCGGTGGCCGCGATCGGCACCCCGGCCGTGCTGAAGACCCGGCGCGAGGGCTATGACGGCAAGGGCCAGGCGGTGATCCGCCGGCCGGAGGACGCCGCAGCGGCCTGGGACCGTCTGGGCGGCCGCCCGTCGGTGCTGGAGGGCTTCGTCGACTTCGCCCGCGAGCTGTCGGTGATCGCCGCCCGCGGCCTGGACGGGTCGGTCGTCTGCTATCCCGCGGTCGAGAACCGGCATCGCGACCACATCCTGTCCGAGACGATCGCCCCGGCGCCGGGCCTGACGCCCGAGCGGGCCAATGAGGCCGAGCAGATCGCCCGCACGCTGGTCACGGCGCTGGACATGGTCGGCCTGCTGGCGGTCGAACTGTTCGAGGCGCGCGACGGTAGCCTGCTGGTCAACGAGATGGCGCCGCGGCCGCACAATTCCGGCCACTGGACCCAGGATGCCTGCGCCTGCGACCAGTTCGAGCAGCTGGTCCGCGCCGTCTGCGGCCTGCCGTTGGGGTCGACCGAGCGCCATTCCGACGCCGTGATGCAGAACCTGATCGGCGACGACGTGCTGCGCTGGCCCGAATTCCTGGCCGAGCCCGGCGCCAAGCTGCATCTCTACGGCAAGGGCGCGCCGCGCCCCGGCCGCAAGATGGGCCATGTCAACCGGCTGGTGCCGAAGGGCTGAGTCCGGCCGCGGCCACCGCCAGGTCGATGAAGGCGCGGATCGCCGGAAAGCGGCGGCGGTCGCGCTGGCACAGCACGTATTCATCGGTCTGCCAGCCGCGATCGGATAGGGGACGGATGGCGATACGCGGGTCGGGCCGGACCTCGCCCTCGGAGATGAAGCCGACGCCGAGGCCCAGCGCCACCGCCTCCTGCACTGCCTCGCGGCCGGTCACCTCAAACACGCCGCCGGGCACGATCTCCGCCTCGGCCAGGCCGCGTTCGACCGTGCGGCGGGTCATCGAACCGGTCTCGCGCATCACCAGCCGCCGCCCCGCCAGCGCCGCCGCCGGCACCGCATCCAGCACGACCAGGGCGTCGCCGGCCGGCAGCATCAGCCGCACCGGGTCGCGATACAGCGGCGCGATGTGGAAGCGGGGGTCGACCGGCGGGTTGGACAGCAGCGCCACATCCAGCCGCGCCTCGGACAGATCCTCCAGCACCGCGCCGGCATTGCCGATCGACAGCCGGATCTCGACCTGGGGATGGCGTTCGTCGAAGGCCGCGATCAGCGGCATGACATAATAGGGACTGTCGGCGCCGATCTGCAGCAGGCCCCGGGCCAGCTGGGCCGAGCCCTCCAGCAGGGCCGCCGCCTCCTGCTCCGTGTCGAACAGCCGGGTGGTCAGCTGGAACAGCCGCCGCCCCATCTCGGTCGGCTGCACCCGGCGCGAGCTGCGTTCGAACAGCAGCACGGCATAGCGCTCCTCCAGCGCCTTCACCGATTGCGACAGGGTCGGCTGGGTCAGGCCCAGCGTCCGCGCCGCCAGGGTGAAGCTGGCCTGGGTGGCCACCGCGTGGAAGGCCCGCAGCTGCATCAGATTTATTCGCATGACCTATAGATAGCATGGAAAGCACGTATTGGACTTATGCATCGAGGAGTCGCAGCTTCGGGTCCAGCCACCCTAGC
>NZ_JBYRFX010000766.1:0-3493 GCF_057815775.1 Inquilinus sp. | reverse complement strand
CACCACCGCACCGGAGGATCCGGACCAGACCTCGGCCATTGCCGCCACCTACACCTTCCGCGTTCCCGAGTGGAAGGAGAGCCTGGTGCTCTACGGCATCTCCTCCTCCAGCAACGTGGCGACGCTGGGCGGGGTCAACGTCATCGGCGACGGCACCATCATCGGCGCCCGCGGCGTGATCCCCCTGCCCGGCCTGCCGGATTTCTACCACACGCTGCTGTTCGGCGTGGACTGGAAGGATTTCGGCGAGAGCCAGGTGTTCGGCAGCGAACAGTCGCAGACGCCGATCACCTACACGACCGCGACGGTCGAATACAATGCCACCCGGCCGGATACTCTGGGTTCGACTTCGCTCAACCTGGGGGCGACCTTCAGTCTGCGCGGCCTGGGCGATCCCGACGACAAGTTCGAGCAGAAGCGGGCCGGCGCCACCGGCGACTTCGCCTATTTCAGGGCCGGGCTGGAGCGGCAGCAGAAGCTGCCGGGCGAATTCGAGCTGACGGCGCGGCTGGACGGCCAACTGGCGAACCAGCCGCTGATCAGCAACGAGCAGTTCAGCGCCGGCGGCGTCACCACCGTGCCCGGCTACGTCGAATCCGAGGAGCTCGGCGACAATGGCTGGGTCGGCGCGTTGCGGCTGTCGACGCCGAATCTCGGCGACATGATCGACCCGTCGCTGATCCAGGACTGGCGCGTCTATGCCTATGGCGACTTCGCCGAATTGTGGCTGCAGGACGCCAATCCCGGCCAGGACGATGAATTCCAGCTCGCCAGCGTCGGCCTCGGCTCGCGCTTCAAGCTGATCAACCACCTCACCGGCTCGCTCGACCTCGCCGTGCCGCTGATCGACGGCGGCGACACCAAGGCCGACGACGTCCGCATCCTGTTCACCGTTGGCGCCAGCCTCTGACCCCGGGACCGATCCGCGCATGAGACCGCTTCTCTCGATCCGCCCGCTGCAGCTGCTGCTCTGCGCCCTCGCCGCGCTGGTGATCGCACCGCAGACCGCCTCGGCCTGGTGGAACAACGACTGGTCGCTGCGCAAGCCGATCACGATCGATCTGGGCGCCAATGCCGGCGCCGTCCCCGGCATGGCCGGGCGGGCGCCGGTGCTGATCCGCCTCTCCGCCGGCAACTTCAACTTCGTCGCCGCCAAGGATGATGGCTCGGACCTCCGCGTCATCGCCGAGGACGACAAGACTCCGCTGAACTTCCACATCGAGAAGTTCGACAATCTGTTCGAGATCGGCCTGGTCTGGGTCGACTTGCCGAATGCGACTGCGGACAAGCCGCAGACCGTCTGGCTGTACTACGGCAACCAGAAGGCGGTCGCGACCGGCACGCCCAAGGCGGATTACGACGCGGCGCAGACGCTGGTCTGGCATTTCTCCGAACCCGGGCCGCTGCCGCTCGACGTCACCGGCTATGCCAACAACGCCGCGCAGTCGACGGCAGCCAAGGCCGATGCCTCCTTCATCGGCGGCGGCATGGCCTTCGACGGCAACGGCACGGTGATGCTGCCGGCCACGCCGAGCCTGGCGGTGCCGCCGGGCGGCGCCTTCACCTGGTCGGCCTGGATCAAGCCGGGCACGCCACAGGCCAATGCCGTGATCTATGAGAAGGAGGCGGCACCGGGCGCGATCCAGTCCGGCGGCCTCGCCATCGGCCTCGACGGGGCGACGCCTTTCGTCAGCGTCGACGGCGGCACCGGGCCGCAGCGGATCCTTGCAGCAGCGCCGGTGACGGCCGGCAACTGGACCCATCTGGCGGTCACCGTCGCCGCCGGCCAGGTCACGCTCTATCTCGACGGCCGCGCGGTCGGCACCGGCGCGGTCACGCTGCCGGCGCTGGCCGGCGCGGCCGTGCTGGGCAGCCCCTTCCCCCGGCCGGTGCCCGAGCCGGTCCCGCCGGCGTTGGAACCGGCGGCGCCTGTACCAGGGGCCCCGGCAGCGCCGGCCGCCGACGGTGCGGCCCCGGCCGCTGAACCGGCGGTGCTTGCGGCCCCGCCTGCCCCGATCTTCGCCCATTACATCGGCGAACTCGACGAGCTGGAGATCGCCAATGTGGCACGGCCGGCCCCGGCGATCCTGCTGGCCGCCCATAGCGCCGCGGCCGACAGCAAGCTGCTCGCCTTCGGTGTCGAGGAGGAAGCGTCGGGTTTCGACCTCGGGCCGCTCGGCGCCATCCTGGCCTCGGTCACGATCGATGGTTGGGTGATCATCGGGGTGCTCGGCGTGATGCTGCTGCTCAGCTGGGTCGTGATGATCAGCAAGATCGGCTACGTCAACCGGGTCGCCGGCGCCAACAAGCGTTTCCTGGTGCCGTTCCGACGGCTGGTCGCCGATCTCGCGGCGCTGGACCAGGGCGATCCGGACGACGCGACCGCCCCGGCCCGCCTGGCAGGCGGTGAGGAGGCCAGGACCTACCGCAATGCCTCGCTGTACCGGCTCTACCATGTCGGGGCCGAGGAGATCACCCATCGGGCCAAGGCGGCGAAGGGCCGGTCGGGGCGGCTGATCCTGTCGCCGGAATCGATCGCGGCGATCCGCTCCACGCTCGACGCCACCCTGACCCGGGAGATCCAGAGCGCCAACCGGCTGATGGTGGTGCTGACCATTGCCATTTCAGGCGGGCCGTTCCTCGGGCTGCTCGGCACCGTCGCCGGCGTGATGATCACCTTCGCCGCCATCGCCCAGTCCGGCCAGGTCAACATCAACTCGATCGCCCCCGGCATCGCAGGCGCCCTGGTCGCCACCGTCGCCGGCCTCGCCGTCGCGATCCCGGCCCTCTTTGGCTACAACTACCTGGCCAGCCGGATCCGCGACATTACTGCCGACATGCAGGTCTTCGTCGATGAGTTCACGACGAAGATGGCCGAATTCTACGCGCGGTAGGGCAAAGCCATGCAAGTCCAGCAGGAAAACAAGCCGTATGACGACATCAACGTCACGCCGATGCTCGACCTTGCCTATGTGCTGCTGCTGATCTTCATCATCATGACGACGGCAGCGGTGCAGGGCATCGAAGTCGACCTGCCGAAGGCGAGTGCGGCCGCGAGCATGTCGCAGCCGCAGATGCGGGCGATCTCGATCGACAACAAGGGGCAGGTCTATCTCGACACCATCCCGGTGACGATGCCGGAGCTGGAAAGCCGGATCGCCCAGATCAAGGCGACCGTCCCGGACTTCCCGGTCGTGATCAAGGCCGACCAGGCCGTGCAGTACGCCCGGGTGATGGACGTGCTCGACCTGCTGCGCCGCGTCGGCGTGCAGCAGGTCGGGCTGGTCTCGCAGCGCCCGGCGGCGAGCTGAGCGGCGGCGGGGAGGCAGGGACATGGCAGACCGCACGACCTGGATCCGGCGCGTCGCCTGGACCGGCATGGGGCTGGCCATCGTCGTCGCCGTGGTCGCGCTCGGCATGGCGCTGCTGCGCGGCAAGCCGGTGCAGCAGGTGCGCCAGCCGCCGCCGATCCAGATGGTGCAGCTGCCGCCCC
>NZ_JBYRFX010000765.1:0-1760 GCF_057815775.1 Inquilinus sp. | reverse complement strand
AGCGGCAGCGCCACCCGCACGGTGATGGTGACCAGGGCCAGCGCCACCACCACGCCGGGCAGCGACCCGACGGTGTAGTTGCAGGCCTCCAGCACCCGCTGCAGCCGGCCGGGGGCGCGGATCGACAGCCAGGCCATCGGGATGGCGGCGACCGTGGTGACGATGCCGCCGGCGATGGCGAAGACCGCCGTCTGGCCCAGCGCCGGGCCGATCTCGTCCAGCTTCCAGATCGCGGCGCCGCCGGCCGCCAGCCACTGCCCCAGGGTGACGAAGGGCACGCCCAGCGCCAGCGCCGTGGTGGCCGCCGGCAGCAGCAGGCAGGGCAGGGTGGCGCGGCCCAGACGGGTGCGCCGCGGTGTGCGGGCGGCGCCGGAGCCGATGCGGGCGTAGCGGGTGCGGCCGCGGATCGCGGCGTCCAGCCACAGCAGCCCCAGGCAGCTGACCGCCAGCACCCCGGCCAGCATGTTGGCGGCGGGGCCGTTGAAGGTTGATTGGAACTGGTCGACGATCGCGGTGGTGAAGGTGTCGAACCGGATCATCACATACAGGCCGTATTCGGCCAGCAGATGCAGCCCGACCAGCAGCGCGCCGCCGCACAGGGCCAGGCGCAACTGCGGCAGCACCACCCGCAGGAACACCAGGGCCGGCGCGACGCCGAGCGAGGCGGCGGCATCCTCCAGCCCCGGGTCGAGCCGCCGCAGCGTGGCCGAGACCGGCAGGTACAGCAGCGGGAAATAGGCGATCACCGAGACCAGGACGCCGCCGGACAGGCCGTGCAGCCCGGGTGTCAGGCTGATCCAGGCATAGCTCTGGACGAAGGCGGGCACCGCCAGCGGCGCCACCGCCAGCCATGACCAGATCCGGGCGCCGGGCAGGTCGCTGCGCTCGGTCAGCCAGGCCAGGGCCACGGCCAGCACTGCGCAGATCGGCACGGTGACCAGCACCAGCAGGACGGTGTTGACCAGCAGCTCGCCCACCCGCGGGCGGAACACCAGGGCGGCGGCCGTGTCCCACCCGGTCTGGATCGTCACCCAGACGACGAAGCCCAGCGGCAGCAGGGCGGCGAGCGAGACCAGCAGCGCCGTCCCCGCCATGCCGGCGCCGAAGGGGTGCCGGCGCCAGCGGGCGCCCGCCGTGAAGGCGGGCGCGCCGGGCCGGTGCGCGACCGACGCCTGGGTCATGCCGACCAAGCCTGCATTACAGCAGGCCGGCCTGGGTCATCAGGTCGGTGACCGCCTTGCTGTTCAGCGACGACGGCTCGATCTTCGGCGCCTGCAGATCGGCCAGCGGCACCAGCTTCGGATTCGATTCGGCCCCGGTGCCGACAGCGTACTCGAAGGAATCGCCGGTCTTCAGGATCTCCTGGCCGGCCTTGCCGGTGATCCACTTCAGGAAGGCCTGGGCCTGCTGCTGGTGCTTGCTGGAGGCCAGCACGCCGCCGCCGGAGATGCTGACGAACGCGCCCGGATCCTGGTGGCGGAAATAGTACAGCTCGACGTTCTTGCTGTTCTCGCCGGTCTTCGCCTGGTCGCCGAACCAGTAGTAGTGGTAGATCACCGCGCCTTCGACCTGGCCGGCATTGACCGCCTTCATCGCCGTGCTGTTGCCCTTGAAGGGCAGGAAGTTCTCCTTCATCGCCTTCAGCCAGGCGGCGGTCGCCGGCTCGCCCTTCAGGGCCAGCTGCGCGCTGACGATGGCCTGGAAGTCGGCGCCGGAGGGCGAGGCACCCCAGCGACCCTTCCAGGCGGGGTCGGCGAGGT
>NZ_JBYRFX010000764.1:0-5459 GCF_057815775.1 Inquilinus sp. | reverse complement strand
TCCTCCGGCTTGCAGCCGGCCTCCTTGGCCGCGGTGGCGACCGTGGCCTCCACCGTCGCCACGCCGGCCTTGCCGGTGAAGGCATTGGCATTGCCGGCATTGACCACGATGGCCCGGCCGGACCCGCCGGGCAGCACCTTGCGGCACCAATCCACCGGGGCGGAGGGGCAGCGGGAGCGGGTGAAGACACCCGCCGCCGTCGTGCCGGGGTCGAGGGCGACGAACAACACGTCCGGCGCCCCCGTCTTCTTCAGCCCGCAGGCGGCGGCGGCCAGCCGCACGCCCGCGATCGGTGCCAGGTCCGGCAGCCGCTCTGGTGCGAGCGGCGAGCGCGGCAATGCTCCGGCCATGGTCCCCTCCCCCTCCGCTATCCGCCGGTTACTTCGGCGCTGCCGCCGGGGCGGCCGGGGCAGTGCCGTCGGCCGGCGCGGCGCCCGGAGCAGCCCCGGGAGCGGCAGAGCCATCGGCCGGCGCGTCGGTGCTGGGCGGGGGCAGCGGCTTGCCGTCCTGGCCCATGACGACGATGGTGGCGCCCTTCTTCACATCGGCGATGATCTGCGGCACCAGCGACTGGGACAGCTGCTCCTCAAGCTGCGGCTTGACCTCGTCCAGGGTCGGCTGCGGCAGGGTGCGCTTGTCCTCGACCAGGATGACGTGCCAGCCGAACTGGCTCTTCACCGGCTCGGTGGTGTACTTGCCCTTCTCCAGCTTGAAGGCGGCATCGGCGAATTCCGGCACCATCTGGTCCTTGGCGAACCAGCCGAGATCGCCGCCGGAATCCTTGCCGGACGGATCGGTCGTGTTCTTGTTGGCCAAATCGTCGAACTTGGCGCCGCCCTGCAGCTGCTTGATCAGCGCCTTGGCCTTGTCCTCGCTGTCGACCAGGATGTGCCGGGCCTTGACCTGCTCCTGCGGCGGGTTCTTGGCCAGATAGTCCTTGTAGGCGTCCTGGATCACCTGGTCGGTCGTGCGCTCCTTGATCTGGCGCTGCAGCCAGACGTCCTGAATGATCCGGCGCTCGGCCGTGTCCAGCCGGGCCTTGACCTCGGGGTCGTCCTTCAGGCCGGCGGCGATGCCCTTGTCGGCGACGAGATGGGCGGTGGCGACCTGTTCGGCCATCAGCGGCACCAGCATTTCGACCGGCATCTGCCGGTACTGCTGCGGCAGGCCGTTGATCGCCTCGAGCACTTCGGAGCGCAGGATCGGCTGGCCGTTGACGGTGGCGGCGACCGGGTCGGCGGCAGCGGGTGCTGCGTCGGGCGTGCCGGCGGCCGGAGCCGTGGTCTCCGCGGGCTTGGTGGCGTCCTGCGCCAGCACGGGGCTGGCCAGAAGGGTGAGGGCCGCCACGCCGGCGAGCATGCGGAGGGCAAGGGAAGACATCGAAACGCGTCCTTTCGAACTGTGGGACCCGAACTGTTGGAACGGGCGGCGCTCTGGCCCATGAGCGGCCGGCATGGGGGCACCGGATCGCAGCGTGCCGGCTGCGCGACAGTGGCGGAAAGGTAAAGCACAGGCCGAAAGCAGGCACAAGCGGACCACAGGGGCCTGTCATCAAAGCTTCATTCCGCCGTCACCGGCCGTATACGGGGCAACGCCTAGAAGACAATCGGGTTCCCGGCCAGCCTCAGAGTCCGGCCAGGCTTCGACGTGAAGAAGAATTAAGGAGAGGGTCATGCCGTTCCGCCCCTTTGCCGCGGCGCTGCTGCTGTCGGCCGCGATTGTCCCCGCTGCGCTCGCGGCAGAAACCGTGACCGTCTACCACAGCGACGACCCGAAGCTGGCGATGGGCAGCATGACCGTCCCCGGCGGCAGCACCCGGGTGCTGAATGTCGGCATCGGCAGCGGCGCCGGCCGCCGGGCCGACGACCCGCCGATGACGTTCTGGACCATCTCCGACCGCGGCCCGAACTTCACCTGCGGCGACGTCAAGGACGTGTTCGGCGTCGACGGCAAGACCATCTGCGGCGCCAACAAGGGCGCCCGGATCTATCCGCTGCCGGACTATTCGCCGTCGATCTACCGCAACACCCTGAAGGAAGGCGGCACCTTCACGGTCGACACCGTGCTGCCGCTGCGCGACGGCGCCGGCACCCCGGTCAACGGCCTGCTGAACCCGCTGACCCATGCCACGACCGAGACGCCGGTGGATTTGGCGGGCAAGGCGCTGCCGCAGAACCCGGACGCGGTCGACGCGGAATCGGTGGTGCCGCTGGCCGACGGGACCTTCTGGGTGTCGGAGGAGAACGGCCCGTCGCTGCTGCATGTCGCAGCCGATGGCAAGATTCTGCGCCGGATGGTGCCGCAGGGCACCGAGGGCGACTTCAAGGCCGCGCATTATCCGGTCGATGGCGGGCTGCCGGCGCTGCTGTATCGCCGCGCCAGCAACCGCGGCCTGGAATCGCTGGCGATCACGCCCGACAACAAACGCCTGGCCACCATCATCCAGAACCCGCTCGCGAACCCGGACCAGGATGCCTACAAGAAATCCAAGAACGCCCGGCTCTACGTGCTCGACGCGGCGACGCTCGCGGTGACCGGCGAGTATGTCTACACCCTGGACGACCCGCAGAGCTTCCGGCTCGACCCCTCGGACAAGCAGAACGACCCGCGCATCAGCGAGATGATGGGGCTGGGCGCCGACCGCTTCCTGGTGCTGGAACGCACCGACGGCACCACCAAGCTGTATGAGATCAGCCTGGCCGGCGCGACCGACCTGCACGGCACCGCCTGGGACGGGCTGGACACGGTGCCCAGCCTGGAACAGACCAAGGACCTGGCGGCGGCGAAGATCGTGCCGGTGACCAAGACCCTGCGCTTCGACAGCGCCGACCACCCGGACGTGCCGTCCAAGATCGAAGGCCTGGCGCTGGCCGGCGACGGGTCGCTGATGATGATCAACGACAGCGACTTCGGCATCTCCGGCGAGGTCACCCAAATCGTGCTGCTGAAGGGCAGCGCCATCGCCGCCGACCCGGCGAAATAGCCCCCTGCGACGACCGGGACCGGCATTGCCGCCCTGCCTGCGGCGGGCATTGGCAGGGCGAAACCCTTCGGCTATGGTGCCGCGCCCGAAGGTCCGGGTCTTTTGACCGCAGTGGCCGCGCCGACATGTGGCTGCTGCGTTGAAAGCCCGGTCGCGCGGCCCCAATTCTTGGGTGGATGCGGCCACGTGTCCTCCCTGTCCAAGTCGAGGTTTCGATGTTCGGTGCGCTCGCCCGAAAGCTGTTCGGTTCGTCCAACGACCGGTTCGTCAAGACGCTGATCACCGGCCCGGTGGTCCAGACCAACGCGCTGGAGCCCCAGTTCCAGGCGCTGAGCGACGAACAGCTGCAGGCCAAGACCCAGGAATTCCGCGCCCGGCTCGACAAGGGCGAGACGATGGACGACCTGCTGCCGGAGGCGTTCGCCACCGTGCGCGAGGCGGCCAAGCGGGTGCTCGGGCAACGGCACTACGACGTGCAGCTGGTCGGCGGCGTGGTGCTGCACCAGGGCAAGATCGCCGAGATGAAGACCGGCGAAGGCAAGACGCTGGTCGGCACCCTCGCGGTCTATCTCAACGCCCTGCCCGGCAAGGGCGTGCATGTCGTCACCGTCAACGACTACCTGGCCCAGCGCGACAGCGCCTGGATGGGCCGGGTGTACAATTTCCTCGGCCTGTCCGTCGGCTGCATCGTCAACGGCCTGACCGACGACCAGCGGCAGCAGGCCTACGGCTCGGACATCACCTACGGCACGAACAACGAGTTCGGCTTCGACTATCTGCGCGACAACATGAAATTCCGGCTGGAGGACATGGTCCAGCGGCCGTTCAACTTCGCGATCGTCGACGAGGTCGATTCGATCCTGATCGACGAGGCGCGGACCCCGCTCATCATCTCCGGCCCGGCGCAGGATTCGTCGGAGATGTACATGCGGGTCGACCGGCTGATCCCGAGCCTGGTGGCGGTCGAGGACTACGAGCACGACGAGAAGCAGAAGACGGTCGCGCTGACCGAGGCCGGCCAAGTCAAGATCGAGCAGCTGCTGATCGACGCGGGGCTGCTCCAGGGCGACAACCTGTACGACATCCACAACGTCAACCAGGTCCACCACGTCACCCAAGCCCTCCGCGCCCATGTGATGTTCCAGCTGGACCGGGACTACATCGTCAAGGACGGCAAGGTCATCATCATCGATGAATTCACCGGCCGCATGATGGATGGCCGGCGGTATTCGGAGGGCCTGCACCAGGCGATCGAGGCCAAGGAGCGGGTGGAGATCCAGCGCGAGAACCAGACCCTCGCCTCGATCACCTTCCAGAACTATTTCCGCCTGTACCCGAAGCTGGCCGGCATGACCGGCACGGCGCAGACAGAGGCGGCGGAGTTCGGCGAGACCTACGGCCTGGAAGTGATCGAGATCCCGACCAACGTCCCGGTCACCCGCAAGGACGAGGATGACGAGGTCTACCGCACCGTCCGCGAAAAATACGACGCCATCGTCACCCTGATCCGCGAGTGCAACGCCAAGGCGCAGCCGATCCTGGTCGGCACCGTGTCGATCGAGAAGTCGGAGACGCTGGCGGCGCTGCTGCAGCGGGAGAAGATCCCGCACAACGTGCTGAACGCACGGTTCCACGAGCAGGAAGCCTATATCGTCGCCCAGGCCGGCCGGCCGGGTGCGGTGACCATCGCCACCAACATGGCCGGCCGCGGCACTGACATCCAGCTCGGCGGCAATGTCGAGATGCGGGTCGAGCTGGAGCTGGCCGGCATCGAAGACCCGGCGGAACGGGACCGGCGCGAGGCCGAGATCCGGGCCGAGGTGGCGAAGAACAAGGAAATCGTGCTGGCGGCGGGCGGCCTGTACGTCGTCGGCACCGAGCGGCATGAGAGCCGCCGCATCGACAACCAGCTGCGCGGCCGCTCCGGCCGCCAGGGCGACCCCGGCGGCTCCAAGTTCTTCCTGTCGCTGGAAGACGATCTGATGCGCATCTTCGCCTCCGAGCGGCTGGACGGCATCCTGCGCCGCTTCGGCCTGAAGGAGGGCGAGGCGATCATCCACCCCTGGATCAACAGGGCGCTGGAGAAGGCGCAGGAGAAGGTCGAGGCGCGCAACTTCGACATGCGCAAGAACCTGCTGCGCTTCGACAACGTGATGAACGACCAGCGCAAGGTGATCTACGAGCAGCGGCGCGAGATCATGCAGGCGCCCGATGTCGGCGCCATGGTCGGCGACATGCGGCAGGAGGTGGTGGCCGCGGTCGTCGCCCGCGCCATCCCCGAGAACAGCTACGCCGAGAAATGGAACCTCGACGCGCTGCACGAGGAATCGCTGCGCCTGTTCGGCATGGACCTGCCGGTCAAGGAATGGGCCAAGGAAGAGGGCATCGCCAACCGCGAGATCGAGGAGCGGATCCAGCACGCGATCGACGCCAAGATGGCGGCCAAGGTCGAGGCCTATGGCCCCGAGATCATGCA
>NZ_JBYRFX010000763.1:0-4601 GCF_057815775.1 Inquilinus sp. | reverse complement strand
CCAAACCGCCGGCCGCGTATCCCTTCTCCACTCTCATCCAACTTGTCCAAGATCCGTCGGCTCTTCACTCGATTTCTCAAGCTCCAGAGCCGCATCCGCCCGCCGCGCCTTCCCTTCCAGGTAGGCCCGCCAGGGCAGAGGCAACGATGTAATCTCTCCGACTTCTAAGTGCAACCAGATTTTCATCCGGCCCCACCGTCTCGTCACCGCCGCTTCGCTTTCGCTCGCCGCCGTGTCGCCGTCGGTGAAGCGGTTTATAGGGGGGTCACTTACCCCTGTCAAACGCTTTGTGACGAAAATTCTTCAAACAGCGTTTTCTCCCCGCGAGGCGCTTTCCCGCGCAAGGCAAACAGCTTCAGCCGTCCTGCTGGATCGGGCGCTTCGGCCGGATTCAGCCCCGATAATCTAGGGATATACGCGTGCGCGCGCAAGGCCACCACCGGCGGTGGCCTTTTCCGGCCGGCATCGATCGCCCCGGACTCGGATGGCCGGATCGGTTGACCTGCGGCGGCCGGTTCCCGCATGGTCGGCCCCTTCGATCCGGGCCCGTCGATGCCGAATGCGCAGCGTGCCCCATCCTTGCCCCTGATGGAGACCGGCCCATTGCGAATCGTGCCGATCGGATTCATGTCATTCGTCGCCCTGGCCGGCCTTGGCACCGGTATCGCCTGGCTCATCCCGGGCTCCCCACCCGACGCCGACGCGGCCGCCGAATCGGCCTCCGAATCGTCTGCGGCATCGGCCCCGCCCCGCTCCGAGCTGGCCGACGGGATCGCCTATCGCGCGTTGCGCCCTGTCCCGGAGACGATTCCCGGCTGGATGCTGTCGGGTGTCAGCGACGGGCTGCAGCAGCCCCGTGGCCGCAACGGCCCGGAGCGCCGGGTGCTGGAGGTAGCCGAGGGCGACACGCTGGGCGGCATGCTGACCGATGCCGGCGTCGACGAGGCCGATGCCCATGCCGCGGTCTCCGCCCTTGGTGATCTCTACGATCCGAAGCGGCTGCAGATCGGCCAGCCGGTCACCCTGACCTTCGACCGCCGCGGCCATGACCGGGTATTGCGGGCGGTGACGCTGATGCCGGAGGTCGACCGCACCGTCACCGCCCGGCGCGCGCCCGATGGCGGCTTTCGCAGCAGCGAGGCCGAAAGGCCATTGGAAACTCGAGCGATCGGCATCCAGGGCGAGATCGAATCGAGCCTGTATGCCGATGCGACCGCGGCCGGCGTTCCCGACGCGGCGGTGCTGTCGCTGCTGAAGACCTGGGCCTATTCGGTCGATTTCCAGCGTGACCTGCAGCCGGGCGACCGATTCGCCGTGCTGTTCAGCCAGGATCACAACCCGGATGGCAGCGTGGCCCGGCTCGGCCCTGTCGAGATGGCGCGGCTCGACCTCGGCGACAGGACGCTGACCATGTACCGGTTCGAGAGCCGCGACGGCACGGTCGACTATTACGACCGGGACGGCACCAGCGTGCAGCGCCTGCTGCTGCGCACCCCGATCGACGGAGCCCGGCTGACCTCGCGATTCGGCGCCCGGCGCCACCCGATCCTCGGCTACACCCGGATGCATCGCGGCGTCGATTTCGGCGCCGCCCGCGGCACGCCGATCTATGCCGCCGGCGACGGCACGGTCGAGATCATCGGCACCCAGCGCGGTTATGGCCGCTACATCCGGCTGCGGCACAGCGGCAAGCTGTCGACCGCCTATGCCCATATGAGCCGCTTCGCCAAGCTGGCGAAGGGCGAGCGGGTGCGCCAGGGCGAGGTGATCGGCTATGTCGGCGCCACCGGCCAGGCCACCGGGCCCCACCTGCACTACGAGGTGCTGGTCAGCGGCGCCCAGGTCAATCCGCTGAGCGTCGACCTGCCGACCGGCAACACGCTGGATGGTCGCGACCGCACCGACTTCAAGCGTCGGATCGAGGAGATCGACCGCCGCTTCCAGCAGCTGGCCGAGCAGGCGCCCGCCGCCGCTGACGGCTAGGCGGCTTCGGCGAATCGCAGGGCGATGCCGGTGCCCGGCAAAGGCGGCACCACCAATTCGCCCTGCTGCCTGACATGGGCGACATGGCCCGCGACCAGACTGGCGGCACAGGCCTCCAGATCCCGGGTGGCGATGTGCAGCACGGGATCACTGCCGAAACGCAGGGTGAAGCCCTCGCCGATCAGCACCGAATCGCCGTCGAGTTGCGCGCCGTCCAGCGCAGCCCAGGCTATGGCGGCCGATTCGGGAAGCGGCCCGGCCAGGTCGAGGCCGAGAATCCGGGTGGCGCCATTGGCGTGGCGCTCCCATTCCGGCCGGCGCAGCAGCTCGGGCGTCCGGTGCTCGCAGGCGAAGAGCGGCAGGCCGAAGGCATCGCGCCGGGCGGGGTGAGCCAGCCGGAAGGCGGGCTGCACCGTGCCCTCGGGGCCGTCGAGCAGCCGGGCAAGATCGCGTGGCGGCTCCGCCCCCACCCCGGCGGCGGCAAAGGCGACTGCCGCCGAATCGGCCGCTCCGGTCGCCAGGGCGATGCCGAGCAGCCCTTCGCCATGCCGGGCCAGCCGCTCGCCCAGGCCGTTGTCGAACTGCGCCGGGTCGAGCACGCCGAGCAGTTCGACGTAATCCGACCCGAGCATGACGCAGTGATTGGCGGTGCCCCAGCCGATATGCCGGCCCTGCGGCGTCACGGTAAAGCCGAGCCGGCCCCAGGTGTCGCGCGCGAAATCCAGCGCCGCCACGGCCAGGATCACGTGGTCGAGCCCGGTGATCGCAGACATCAGAAGCCCCCGTGTTCGGCCAGATGCGCCTCTTCGTCCGGCGTGCCGGCGCGGCCGAGAATCGCGTTGCGATGCGGGAAGCGCCCGAATCGCTCGATCACGGCGAGATGCCGCCGGGCGTAGTCGACATATTCTGGATTGCTGAGCCCGGCCGCCGACAATTCGACACTGCGCTGCTGGTCGGCCAGATCCTCGCTGTGCTCGAACGGCAGGTAGAGGAACAGCCGATGCCCCTCCCCCAGCGTCGGGTCGCGGTCGAAGCCCTGGTTGACCGCCGCCCGGGCGACGGCCAGGGCCCTGGCATCGGTGGCGAAGGCGCGCGGCGTGCCGCGGAACAGATTGCGCGGCACCTGGTCGAGCAGGATGCACAGCGCCGTGGCGCCGAGCGGCGTGCCGGCCCAATCGTCATGGGCCCCGGCAGCCGCCGCCTCATGCAGGGTCAGGAACCGGGCCCGGATCTCGGCATCGAAGCCGGCATCGCCGGCGAACCAGCGCTGCGGTCCGGCCTGATCGAACCAGAAGGCCAGCAGGTCGCTGGCGGCAACGGACAGCAACGTCATACCGGGCACACTCCGTAACCGATGGCGTCGTCGAACACGGCGTGCAGCGGATCCGCCGCCAGATCCGGCCCGGCCGCGGCCCCGAATCGGCCGGCGAATCGGGCGGCCATCAGCGCCTTGCGCCGGTCGCCTGCGGCGAGGTCCGCCGTCGCCTCCTCCAGCATCAGCGCCGCGGCCAGCAGCTCGGCCGCCGGATGCATCAGCTTGCGGGCCAGCCGCGGCCCTTCCTCCGGCCGGGCGCGCAGATGGGCGAAGCCGGCGCGGCACGAGTCGAGCACCGGCCGCAGCCGGGCGACGGTGGTGGACAAGGGCCCTGGCGCGCTGTCGAGAATGCCGCCGACCCGGTCGAGGAACGCCTGGTCGCCCGGCAACTTGCCGATGGCGGCGCGCAGGAACTCCAGCGCCTGGACATTGGCCGGCCCCTCCCACACCGCGGTGACCAGGGCGTCGCGATACAGCCGCGCGGTCGGCCATTCCTCGGTGTAGCCATTGCCGCCGACGATCTCGACCGCCTGGGCCGCCGCCGCGGTCGCCTGCGCCGCGGTCCAGTACTTGGCCAAAGCGACGGCGGTGCGGCGCCAGCCATCGACCGCGGGATCCTCGCCCGGCGCCTCGAACGCCACCGCGGCTTCGAAGGCCAGGGCGGCCGATGCCTCCTGCACCGCGGCAAGGTCGAGCAGCGCGTCGCGCATCATCGGCGTGCCGCGCAGCAGGGTGCCGCCGACCCGGCGATGGCTGGTCCAGGCGAGGGGTTCGAGGAAGGCGCGGCGCTGCAGCCCGGCGGCGCTGAAGGCGTTGTGCACCCTGCTGTATTCCAGCGCCTCCAGCATCGCCTTCAGCCCGTGCGGCGGCGGCGCCACCTCCAGCGCCCAGGCGCCGTCGAGCACGGTTTCGCCGGTGGCCAAGCCGCGGGTGCCGATCTTGTCCTTCAGCCGGCGGACCTGCAGCCGGTTCGGCGTGCCGTCGGGCAGGGTCGAGGGCACGAGGTAGCAGCCCAGGCCGCGCGCCCCGTCCGGCGCGCCACGCGGCCGGGCGGTCGCCAAAGCCACCCCGGCGCCGGCGTTGCTGGTGAACCATTTGAGGCCGGTGAGCCGCCAGGCCGATCCATCCGGCTCCGCCATCGTGGTGGTGGCGCCGACATCGGTGCCGCCATGCAGTTCGGTCGCCCAGGTGCCGCCGGTCAGGGCCAGCCCATCCATCCGCGCCAGCTGGGGCAGCCAGTCGGCGCGCACCGCATCCGGCGCCAAACGGTCGAGTACCCAGGCGACGGCGCCGGTCAGGGTCA
>NZ_JBYRFX010000762.1:0-11746 GCF_057815775.1 Inquilinus sp. | reverse complement strand
GGTCGGCCTTGCTGAGCCTGCGGTAGTAGTCGCCGGCCTGGCGGAAGTTGTCCTGCTTGTCGATCGGCCGGGTCTGGGTCAGGCCCTCGACCTTGTACTGGCTGTAGCGGTAGTCCGGCTGTTCGGCAGGATTGCCGGCGGCGTTGGTCGGATCGTAATTCACGTCGCCCGTCCGCGGGACGGATTGCATCGCGCCGTCCTGGTTGTTGTTGGCGACCTGGACCAGGGGGCGATTGGCCGGCAGCTCCTCGAAATTCGTGCCCAGGCGATAGCGCTGCGTGTCGGCATAGGCGAACAGCCGGCCCTGCAGCATCCGGTCGGGCGACGGCTCGATTCCCGGCACCATGTTGCTGGGCGCGAAGGCTGATTCCTCGGTGTATTCGAACC
Source organism: Inquilinus sp. (assembly GCF_057815775.1). Lineage (NCBI taxonomy): Bacteria > Pseudomonadati > Pseudomonadota > Alphaproteobacteria > Rhodospirillales > Rhodospirillaceae > Inquilinus > Inquilinus sp. The sequence goes on along the minus strand of NZ_JBYRFX010000762.1, from coordinate 11,359 downwards.
AGTTGTCCGGCACCTTGTTCAGGGTCATCGTGCCGATCTTGACCTCGGGCACCCCCGGCCATTCCTTGGTGTCGTCGAAGCCGTCAAAGTCCAGCTTCTGGATGTCGTCCCAGGTCAGCAGCTGGACGTAGAGATCCCATTTCGGGAAGTTGCCGGCCGAGATGGTGCCGTACAGGTCCCGGGTGGCGTAGTTGGTGTCGGCCGCCTTCATCTGCTCAAGGGTCATGCCCTTGAGGCCCTGCTGGCTCTTCCAATGGAACTTGGCGAAGACCTGCTGGCTCTGGGCGTTCACCAGCCGGAAGGCGTGCACGCCGAAGCCATCCATCGTGCGATAGCTGGCCGGCATGCCCGGGCTGTCCGTGTACAGCTGGGTCAGCATCAGGGTCGATTCCGGCACGCGCGAGAAGAAGTCGAAGGCGCGGTCCGGATCCTGGACGTTGGTGACCGGCGACGGCTTGTTGGCATGCACGAAATCCGGGAACTTGATCGCGTCCCGGATGAAGAAGATCGGCAGGTTGTTGCCGACCAGATCCCAATTGCCCTGGTCGGTGTAGAACTTGACCGCGAAGCCGCGGGGATCCCGCGCCGCTTCCGGCGAACCGCGGAAGTTCATCACCGTCGAGAACCGCACCAGCACCGGCGTTTCCTTGCCGGGGGCCGCGAACAGCGAGGCCCGGGTGTATTTCGAGAAATCCTCGCTGGCGACGAACACGCCTTGGGCCGCCGTGCCGCGGGCATGGACGACGCGTTCGGGAATCCGCTCGCGGTCGAAATGGGCCAGCTTTTCGATCAGCGCGGAATCTTCCAGCAGCACCGGCCCTTCCGGGCCCGCCACCTTGGAGTTCTGGTTGTCGCCGACCGGCGCCCCATTGTCCCGGGTCATCGGCACCGAATCCGCCGCGAAGGCCGACCCGGCCAGCAGCCCTGCAAGCCCCAGCGCGAGTACCATCTTCATCGATCGCTTCTCCCATTGCTGCAGCGTCCCGGACCCGGTCTTGCGGATTGCCGGACGCACGTGGCCATCGCCGGCCATCGGTGTGGCGGCGTCTCATCCGGATCTCTCGATGGACAGGGCGATGCCGCACCCGCCCGCCGATTGTCATCGCGCAGGGTCGATAGGATTCAGCCGGATCACGGCAACCGCCGATCGCTCAGCAGCATTTCGATCCGGGCGCTTCTTTAGAAAGGTACAATTAGCGGCATATTTTTTATTATGCCCCAACCAAACGATGATCATTTGATCTTAGAGCGATTATAAATTCCTAAATCAAGATCAACAAGATCATTGAGATTGCAAACCTAACCGAACAGATTTCATTTGAAATACGAGATCCGATATTACCGATAAGACAAAAACTTTAGGGATTTGCGGCACAAATTCCACTTCTGATAGTAATCACTCGAAGACGACGGCCGGGGCGAAACGTCACCCCGGCCGTCCCGCCATTTTAGCGCCCGATCGTCGTTTCCAGCACCTGGCCGCCGCGCTGGACCGCGATACGCCAGGGGCCGCGGCTGCCGCGCAGCGCGGCCTCCAGCGCCGCGGTGGTCTCGACCGCCGCATCATCGAGGCGCAGCAGCACGTCGCCCGGCTGCAGGCCCAGCCGGCCGGCGGGGCTGCGCGCCGCCACCGCCGTCACCACCACGCCCTTGCTGGTGCCGTTGAGCCGCATCTCCTCCACCACCGCCGGCGAGACATTGACCACGGTGGCGCCGGCCAGGGGCGACCCGCTGCCCAGCACGCGCTGGTCGCGCGGCGGATCCTCCGGCGGCGCCTCGACCGGCAGCGACAACTCGACCGTGTCGGTGCCGCGACGCACCTGCAGCTTGGCGGTGGCGCCGAGGTCGAGGGTGGCGAGGCGGAAGCGCAGCGATTCCGGGTCGTCGACGGCATGGCCGTCGACCGCGCCGACGACATCGCCGACCTTCAGTCCGGCCCGGCCCGCCGGCCCCTTCGGATCGACGCCGTTGATCAGCACCCCCGCCGGCCGATCCAGCCCATAGGCCTCGGCCAGGCTGCGGTCGACCGCCTGGCCGTCGGCACCGAGCCAGGGCCGCACCACCGGCTGCCCGGTTTCGGCCGAGCGCATCATGCTGCGCAGCATGTTGGCGGGGATGGCGAAGCCGATGCCGAGCGAGCCGCCGCTGCGGCTGTAGATCGCCGTGTTGATGCCGACCAGCCGGCCCGTCATGTCGATCAGCGCGCCGCCGGAATTGCCGGGGTTCACCGCCGCATCGGTCTGGATGAAGAAGTCGTAGTCGGAGATGCCGACCGCGGTGCGGGCGATGGCGGAGACGATGCCCATGGTCACGGTCTGGCCGACGGCGAATGGGTTGCCGATGGCCAGCACGAGGTCGCCGACATCGAGCCCGTCGCTGTCGCCCAGCGGCAGGAAGGGCAGCTTGCGGTCGCCGAGGTCCTTCAGCCGCAGGAAGGCCAGGTCGGTGCGTTCGTCCGACAGCACCACCTCGGCCTCGAATTCGGTGCGGTCGGACAGCACGACGGTGATCTGGTCGGCATCCTGGATGACATGGTGGTTGGTCACCACCAGCCCGTCCGTGCCGACCAGCACGCCGGAGCCGAGCGAGTTCTCGACCCGCTGCCGCGGCCGGCCGCCCGGCACGTCGCCACCGAAGAAGCGCTGGAAGAACGGGTCGTCGAACAGCGGGTTCTGGCGTTCGACCACCATGTGGCGGGCATAGATGTTGACCACGGCCGGCGCTGCGGTGCGCACCAGTGGCGCGAAGGTCAGGTCGATTTCGGCCCGGCTGCCCGGCACCACATCCTCGGCCAAAGCGGGCCCGGCCAGCAGGACCAGCGCGGCCGCCGCAGCCATCCAGAAGCGCGTCATCACTCCTCCATCCGCCCTCGACGGGCATTCGCGATGCCCCGGTCTAGCCGAGAGCGATGCCCGACGGCAACGCGCCGCTGCGTCGCGCGCTGGTGCTGGCTTGCTCACCCTGCCGGCGGCGGCGAGCGCGGCCATTGACCGGACGCACGGTCAGAGAATGAAATCCCCGGCCGACAGCAGGCCGATGGTGCTGCCGACATCGATGCGGACATCGGCATGGCCGTCGCCGTCGACATCGCCCTCGACGACATAGTCGTGCCGGTCGGCGCCCGGGGCCAGGTCATGCACCCGCAGTTCCCCGGCCTTGCCGGAGAACTGGGCCTCGCCGATATCGGTGAAGGCCTGGTTGCCATGCCGGCCGGTGTCGGCATCGATCTGCGACAGGTCGATCCTGTCCTCGCCCGCGGTGAAGCCGCCGATCGCATCCGGCCGGTCGACACTGCTCTCCTGGATCGAGCGGAGGACGTAGTGGTCGGCGCCGTTGCCGTCGCTCAGCACATCCTGCCCCAGACCACCGATGATGGTGTCGTTGCCGGCATTGCCGCTGATCGAATCATCGCCGTCGCCGCCGTCCAGCAAATCATCGCCACCAATCCAGGGGGCCAGGATGCCGTCCTCGCCAATCAGGATATCGTTGCCGTTGCCGCCATAGAGTTTGTCGGCATCCTCGCCACCGTTGAGGAAATCATCGCCGTTGCCGCCGAAGAGCTGGTCGTGCCCGGCATTGCCCTGGATGGTGTCGTTGCCGTCGCCGCCGATCAGGATGTCATGGCCGCGCCCGGGTTCGCCGACCACGCTCTCCTCGCCCGCGATGAAATCGTCGCCGGCGCCGCCGTCGATCCGGTTATCGCCGTCATCGCCGTACAGGGTGTCGGCGTGGCTGCTGCCGATCAGGTTCTCGATATTCCGCAGCGTGTCGACCTCGCCCTCGATGCCGCCGACGCCCGAGGCCAGGCCGGCGAACACGCCGGTATCCGACAGGGCGTAGCTCGCCGTGTCGATGCCGTCGCCGCCATCCAGCTGGTCGGCCCCGGCGCCGCCGATCAGGGTGTCATCGCCGCCCCGGCCTTCGAGTGTGTCGGCGCCGGCCAGCCCGACCAGGATGTTGGCGCCGCGATCGCCCCCCAGCACGTCGTCGAAGCCGGAACCGACCACATTCTCGAAGCCACGGACCAGGACGTCACCATCGGCGTCACCGCCGGAGACCACGGCGAAGCCGCCCCAGCCGGCGCCGAGATCGACCTGCACGGCCGCATGCGAGCCGGCATAGCCGAGCGTGTCGATGCCGCTGCCGCCGAACAGGATGTCGACCGCCCCGCCGCCGCCTTCGACATAATCGTTGCCGGTGCCGCCGCTCAGCACCTCCAGCGTCGCGCCGCCGCCGATGAGGACATCATCGCCCGGCCGGTCCGGGTCGATGCCCAACAGCCACAGCAGATCGCGTGATACAGCCATCGACTTCCTCCCCCATTGCACCGATAGCGTGGCGGGACCCAGTCCCACCACGCCATCGGCATCCTTTGCGGAGACGAAACCGACTATCAATATTTACATTACCGGCGATATTTTGGGCCAATACTGCCCAATTCCCGGCGAACCCGATGCCGGATCAAACCGGGGTCAGCGTTCGATCGTCACGCCGCGCCAGAAGGCGACATGGTCCTTGATGTTGGCCGCGGCGTCTTTCGGCTCGGGGTAGAACCAGGCGGCGTCCTTGTTCTCGGCGCCGTCGGCCTCGACCGTGTAGTAGCTGGCCTCGCCCTTCCATGGGCAGGTGCTGTGGGTCGGGCTCGCCTTCAGCAAGTCCTTCCGCAACGACTCCGGCGGGAAATAGACATTGCCCTCGACCAGCTCATAGGTGTCGCTCTCCGCCAGCACCACCCCGTTCCAGACTGCGCGCGCCATCGGTCTCTCCATCATTGCCTGGAGAAGAGGTTGGGGCCCGGCGGGCGGGCGGCAAGGCCTGCGTCACCAAGAGCGTCCACCAAAGAAAAAGGCCTGGCATAAAGCCGGGCCTCGATCTTTTCGATGGTCGCTTAAGGCCGGATCAGGCCTCGGCGCCCTCGAACTCGGCGGTCGCGGCCTTCAGCTCGGCGTCGCGGGCCTTGTCCTCGGCGCCCTTGGCGGCGCGGTCGCGCTCGACCAGCTCGATCACCGCCATCGGGGCGGCATCGCCGTAGCGGAAGCCGGCCTTCATCACGCGGGCATAACCGCCGCTGCGGGTCTTGTAACGCTCGGCGATCACCGAGAACAGCTTGGTCACGACGTCGTCGTCACGCAGCTGGGCATAGGCCAGGCGGCGATTGGCGAGGCCACCCTTCTTGCCGAGGGTGATCAGCTTCTCGACGATCGGGCGCAGATCCTTCGCCTTCGGCAGGGTGGTCTTGATCTGCTCATGGGTGATCAGCGCCGCCGCCATGTTGGCGAACATCGCCTTGCGGTGGCTGCTGGTGCGGCTGAACTTACGTCCGGAAACGCCGTGACGCATGGCGGTCTCTCCTCAAGGCGCGGCCCCCGCGGGGGTCCGATGGCGGGACCCGCCGCCTGCCCTTGCGGGACAGCACGGCGGGGTCGTGTCTCTCGTTAGCCGATCAGAACGGCTCTTCGAGCTTCTTGGCGAGATCTTCGATGTTCTCCGGCGGCCAGCTCGGGATTTCCATGCCGAGATGGAGACCCATGGTCGAGAGAACTTCCTTGATCTCGTTCAGCGACTTGCGGCCGAAGTTCGGGGTGCGGAGCATTTCCGCCTCGGTCTTCTGCACGAGGTCGCCGATGTAGACGATGTTGTCGTTCTTCAGGCAGTTGGCCGAACGGACCGACAGCTCGAGCTCGTCCACCTTCCGCAGCAGGTTGCGGTTGAACGGCATGTCCTCCGAGGTCTCTTCGCGATGGTCGCGCGACGGCTCCTCGAAGTTGATGAACAGCTGCAGCTGGTCCTGCAGGATGCGGGCGGCCAGGGCCACCGAATCCTCGGGCGTCACCGCGCCATTGGTCTCGATCTGCATCGACAGCTTGTCGTAGTCGGTGACCTGGCCGACGCGGGTGTTCTCGACCTTGTACGAGACCTTGCGGATCGGGCTGTACAGGGCGTCGACCGGGATCAGGCCGATCGGCGCGTCTTCCGGGCGGTTCATGCTGGCCGGGACGTAGCCCTTGCCGACATTGACCGTGAACTCCATCGCCAGCTTGGCGCCTTCGTCCAGGGTGCAGAGGACCAGCTCGGGGTCCATGATCTCGATGTCCGGCCCGGTGACGATGTCGCCGGCCTTGACCACCTTCGGCCCCTCGATGTTGAGGCGCATCTTCTTCGGGCCCTCGGCGTGCATGCGCAGCGACAGCGCCTTCACGTTGAGGACGATGTCGGTCACGTCCTCGCGGACACCCGGGATCGACGAAAATTCGTGCAGCACGCCGTCGATGTGGATCGCGGTGACCGCGGCGCCCTGCAGCGACGAGAGCAGCACGCGCCGGACGGCGTTGCCGAGGGTCAGGCCGAAGCCGCGCTCGAGCGGGTCGGCGACCAGGGTCGCCTTGCGCTGGGAATCGTCGCCCGGCTGGACGTCGAGAGCGTTGGGCTTGATCAGTTCCTGCCAGTTGCGCTGAAGCACTGTCATATCATCCTGTTTTGCCACGAGAGGCCGGATACGGCCGAAAATGCCGACAGGGGCCGAAGCCCCTTACCAATCCCATGCGTGGACCCTGTGGCCAGTGGTCCTATCCCGGATCGGCCGGCAAAGATGCGCCAAGGCACCAGCCCGCCGGCCGTGCGCCCCGAGGGGCGACGACCGGCGGGCCGGACGATCCGTAGACGCGACCCTTCTTGCGCGGGCGGACGCCGTTGTGCGGAATCGGCGTGTCGTCGCGGATCGAGGTGATCTGGAAGCCGACCGACTGCAGGGCGCGCAGCGCGCTCTCGCGGCCGGAGCCCGGGCCCTTCACGTTGATCTCGAGCACCCGCATGCCGTGTTCCTGCGCCTTGCGGCCGGCATCTTCGGCTGCCATCTGGGCGGCGTAGGGCGTCGACTTGCGGCTGCCCTTGAAGCCCATGCCACCGGCCGACGACCAAGCAATGGCGTTGCCCTGCGCGTCGGTGATGGTGATCACCGTGTTGTTGAAGGACGAGTTCACGTGGGCGACACCCGACGTGATGTTCTTGCGCTCGCGACGACGCAGACGGGCGTTCGCGGTGGCAGCTGCTGGCTTGGCCATGGTTCGCTCGCCTTCCGATTACTTCTTCTTGCCCGCGATGGGCCGCGCCGGGCCCTTGCGGGTACGCGCATTGGTGTGGGTGCGCTGGCCGCGGACCGGCAGGCCCTTGCGGTGACGCAGGCCACGGTAGCAGCCCAGGTCCATCAGGCGCTTGATGTTCATCGCCGTCTCGCGGCGCAGATCGCCTTCGACCGTGAAGTCGGCGTCGATCGACTCGCGGATGCGCAGGATCTCGTCTTCGGTCAGCTCATTGACACGGCGATCGGCCGGAATGCCGAGCTTGTCGATGATGCTCTGGGACGCGTGACGGCCGATCCCATGGATATAGGTGAGCGCAATCAGAACGCGCTTCTGGGTCGGAATGTTGACGCCGGCAATACGTGCCACGTCTCTCTCCTTCAATGGCCACCTTCGGCGTCACCGCTGCCCTGTCCTGGTGGGGACAGAGCCTGCAACGCCGGGTCGCTGGTTCATGGTTGCCCGCGGGCCGGAGCGGCCGTGCGAACGCCTTGCGCTTCGGGCGCCTTTCGGCTCCGAAGCGCGCGGAGTATAGACATCGGAAGGCCAGAGTCAACCGACGGGATTCACGGCATGGCGCCGCGCTCGTCCAGGTCGACAGCACCTGAATCATAGCCGGGTCGAATCCCGCTTGTCACCAGGACAATTGTGACGATTTGCGGCGCCCCTGGACCGTGCCAGGGTGGCGGCCAAACCCACTGGAGGACGACGATGACATCGGGGCTGATCGACTATGACGAAGCGTCGCCGGAGGTGCGCGCCGTGTTCGACGACATCATGACCACAAGGAAGATCGACCGGGTCAACAACTTCTGGAAGGCCCTCGCCATCCACCCGGCAACGCTGAAGCGGACCTGGGAGAGCCTGAAGGAGGTGATGGCCCCGGGCGCGATCGACCCGCTGGTGAAGGAGATGATCTATCTCGCCGTCAGCACCACCAATGGCTGCGGCTATTGCATCGCCTCGCACAGCGCCGCCGCCCGCAAGGCCGGGATGACCGACGAGATGCTGGGCGAGCTGATGGCGGTGACCGGCATGGCGAACGAGACCAACCGCCTGGCCACCGGCCTGCAGGTGCCGATCGACCAGGCCTTCCGCCGGCCGGAGTGACGGGCCCGGGCATGGCTTGACACCCCGGCGGCGGGCGGGAACCATCGCCGCCCGTTTCCGGCCCGGAGAGAGCCATGGCCCCGCCTTATGCCGGCATCGCGACGTTCCTCGGCGCGCCGCAGCGCCAGACGCCCGAAGGCGGCCGCCCCGCCGTCGCCGTGCTGGGGCTGCCGTTCGATTTCGGCACCACCAACCGCCCCGGCTCCCGCTTCGGGCCGGGCGCGATCCGCGCCGTCAGCCGGCTGCTGACCGGCGACGACCACCCCGATCTGGGCCTGAGCCCGGAGGAGCGGCTGGATATCTACGATGCCGGCGACGTCGCGCCCATTACCGCCGACATCGCCGGCAGCCTGGCTGCGATCCGCGAAGCGGCAGCGGTGCAGCTGGCGACCGGCGCGCGCCTGCTGGCCCTGGGCGGCGACCACACCGTCACCCTGCCGCTGCTGGAGGCGACGGCGGCGAAGCACGGCCCGGTGGCCCTGGTGCAGGTCGACGCGCACAGCGACACCTGGACCGGCACGCCGACGGCGCGGGTCTATCACGGGTCGTGGCTGCACCATGCGATCGAGCGCGGGCTGGTCGACCCGCACGCCACCGTGCAGGTCGGGCTGCACAGCCCGGTCGCCCGCGACATCGCCGCCTGGACCCGGGGCCGGGGCGTCACCGGCATCACCGCGGAGCAGGTCCACATGGAAGGTGTCGACCGGACCGTCGAGCGCATCCGCGCCGTGGTCGGCGACCGGCAGGTCTACCTGACCTTCGACATCGACGGGATCGACCCGGGCATGGCGCCCGGCGTCGCCTGCCCGGAGGCCGGCGGCCTGTTCTCCTGGCAGGCGCTGGCGATGCTGCGCCGGCTGGGCGACCTGGCCTGGGTCGGGGCCGACGTGGTCGAGACCTGCCCGCCCTACGATCATTCCGAGATCACCGCCGTGCTGGCCGCCACCATCGGCTGGACCTGGCTGTGCCTGCTGGCGGCGCAGCAGGCACCTTAACGCGTCAGAAAACCGCCGCCTCAGTCCAGCACGGCGTAGCCGCGGTGGATCATGCAGTTGCGGACCACGTCGCGCGTCGTGGCAGCGCCGGAGCCGGCGCCGCCGACCCCGCCGGTCAGGCCGCCGACGCCGGCCCCGATCGCGGCGCCGCTCCCCACATTGCCGGTGAAGGCACCGATGATCGCGCCGCCGGCGGCACCGACCGCACCGCCAACCAGGGCGCCGCCGACCGTCTGCCCGCCGGTGTCGACCTGCTGCGCCAGCTGCTGGCACTGGCCGACGTCGAATTCATAATTACGGCCGCCGGCGAGCGAGGTCGCGGGGTCGATGATCGGCCGCACCTGCCGGGCGCAGGCCGCGAGAGCGAGCGCCAGGACGGCAAGCCCGATGGCCTCTTTCCAGCGCATGATCTTCTCCTGTGATCGGCGGGCGCCCGCCGAAATCCGGTGACGATACGGAGCCGCAGCGCCGCCCATTGTGCCATGACCCAGCATCATCCAGGAACCTTAGCAATTCTGTAACACTCCGCCTGTACGGTCGCGGCATTATCGTTCGAAGCCGGCCGAGGCACCCCCCATGACCAGTTCCGTGCTCGACTCCAGGCCCACAGGGGGCCTGAGCAGACTGACCCCGCTGGCCGTTTTCGGCCTGCTCATCGCCGGCGTCGTCTATGCCGGCTGGAGCCTGGTCAACGACCTGGGCGACGTTCATTCCCCCAGCCTGTTGCCCTACCTGCTGCTCGGCATCGCGCTGCTGATCGCGCTGGGCTTCGAATTCGTCAACGGCTTCCACGACACCGCCAATGCGGTGGCGACGGTGATCTACACCAACTCGCTGCCGCCCACCCTCGCGGTGGTGTGGTCCGGCGCCTGGAATTTCCTGGGCGTGCTGACCTCGACCGGCATCGTCGCCTTCGGCATCATCTCGCTGCTGCCGGTCGAACTGATCCTGCAGGTCGGCAGCGATGCCGGCTTCGCCATGGTGTTCGCCCTGCTGATCGCCGCGATCATCTGGAATGTCGGCACCTGGTATTTCGGCCTGCCCTCCTCCTCCTCGCACACGCTGATCGGGTCGATTATCGGCGTCGGGCTGATGAACCAGCTGATGGCCCTGCCGGGCACCGGCACCAGCGGCGTGGACTGGTCCCAGGCGCTGGGCATCGGCAAGTCGCTGCTGCTGTCGCCGCTGGTCGGCTTCGTCGCCGCCGCCCTGTTGCTGCTGGCCGCCAAGCTGCTGGTCAAGCGGCCGGAGCTGTACAAGGCGCCGGAAGGCGCCAAGCCGCCGCCGCTGTGGATCCGCGGCCTGCTGATCCTGACCTGCACCGGCGTCAGCTTCGCCCATGGCTCGAATGACGGTCAGAAGGGCATGGGGCTGATCATGCTGATCCTGATCGGCACGGTGCCCACCGCCTACGCCCTGAACCGGGCGATGCCGGAAACCCAGATCGCCGCCTTCGAACAGTCGTCGCAGCAGGCGGCCGGCGTGCTCGACCGCTACACCAACGGCGTCGCCGCCCCGGCCGATGCCCGGGCCGCGGCCACCGCCTATGTCCGCGACCGCGTCATCGCGCCGGAGACGATCCCGGCCCTGGCCGCCCTGACCCGCGAGATCGACCGCGGCGTCGCCGGCAAGAGCACCCTGGCCTCGGTGCCGCTGGAGCAGACCGGCAACATCCGCAACGACATGTACCTCGCCTCCGAAGCGCTGAAGCTGATGGCGAAGTCCGAGACGCCGGCCTTCACCGCCGATGACGGCAAGGTGCTGACCGCCTATCGCGGCTATCTCGACGAGGCGACCAAGTTCATCCCGACCTGGGTCAAGGTCGCGGTCGCCATCGCGCTCGGCCTCGGCACCATGGTCGGCTGGAAGCGCATCGTCGTCACCGTCGGCGAGAAGATCGGCAAGGAGCACCTGACCTACGCCCAGGGCGCCTCGGCCGAGTTGGTGGCGATGGCGACGATCGGCGCCGCCGATGTCTACGGCCTGCCGGTCAGCACCACCCATGTGCTGTCCTCCGGTGTCGCCGGCACGATGGCGGCCAACCGGTCCGGGCTGCAGTGGAGCACGATCCGCAACCTGATCATGGCCTGGGTGCTGACCCTGCCGGTCTCGATCGTGCTGGCCGGCGGCCTGTACTGGCTGCTGCGCCACCTGTTCTGATCGGAACGTGGGTCT
>NZ_JBYRFX010000761.1:0-8903 GCF_057815775.1 Inquilinus sp. | reverse complement strand
TCAACATCGAGGGCAACCTGCAGACGGTGCGCGAGGAGATCCTGAAGGTCTTCGCCATCGCCCTGGCGGTCACAATCATCCTGTCGCTGTACCTCGCCGGCACCATCACCCGGCCGATCCGCCGGCTGGCCCGGGCGGCGGAGCGGGTGCAGCAGAGCCGCGGCCGCAAGGTCGAGATCCCCGACATGAGCGGCCGGCGCGACGAGATCGGCGAACTGGCCGGCGCGCTGCGGGCGATGACCGCGGCGCTGTGGACCCGGATCGACGCGATCGAGCGCTTCGCCGCCGACGTGTCGCACGAGATCAAGAACCCGCTGACCTCGCTGCGCAGCGCGGTCGAGACCACGGCCCGGATCACCGACCCGGTGCAGCAGCGCCGGCTGATGGCGATCATCCTGGAGGATGTGCAGCGGCTGGACCGGCTGATCACCGACATCTCCGACGCGTCGCGGCTGGATGCCGAGCTGTCGCGGGCCGAAAGCGAAACGGTCGATATCGGCCGCATGCTGGGCATGCTGGCCGACCTGTACACGACGACGCTGGAGGACACCGGCATCAAGGTGTCCCTGAGCCTGCCGCCGGGATCGGCCCTGACCGTGCCGGGGATCGAGGACCGGCTGGTGCAGGTGTTCCGCAACCTCATCACCAACGCGATCTCGTTCTCGCCGCCCGACGGGGCCATCCTGCTGCGCGCCCGGCGCGAGGGCGCCTGGGTGATCGCCACCATCGAGGATGACGGGCCTGGCATCCCGGCCGGCAAGCTGGAGGCGATCTTCGACCGGTTCTACACCGAGCGCCCGGCCGGAGAGAAATTCGGCACCCATTCCGGCCTGGGCCTCAGCATCTCAAAGCAGATCATCACCGCCCATCGCGGCCAGATCTTCGCCGAAAACCGGGAGGGCCGTCCCGGCGCCCGCTTCACGGTGAAGATCCCCGCCAAGTGATCTGCGCCAACGATCAACGACCGAATCCGTAGCGAAGGGGAAACTCCATGAATTCGTGCCTGCGCCGGCTGCTGCTCGGCAGCGTCTTCGCCCTGGCCGCCCTGCCGGCCCTGGCCCAGGCCGTCGCGACGCCTGCCGTCGATGCAGCAACGCCGGCAGGCGTCGCCGACAACGCGGCGCCGGTCATCGATGTCGCGCCGCCGCCGACGCCGGAGCCGCCCGCACCGCCGGCCGCGGCCGGCCCTGTGATGGCCGAGGAGATGGATGCCTTGTCCTTCGTCACCTGGGCCAGCGCGTCGGTCCGCGCCGCGCCGAACGGCACCGCGGCGCTGCAGGAGACCCTGCCCTTCGGCACGCAGGTCATCGTCACCGGCCGGCTGGCCGCCGGCGGCTGGGTCCGGGTCCAGACCCCGAAGACGCCGGTCGGCTACATGTGGGCGCAGAATCTGTCGCCGATGCGCATCGCCATGCCAGGCAACGGCCCCGGCACCGGTGCCGCCACCCTGGCCGCCCCAGCGGATGAATCGACCGACGACACCGCCGCCACCGCCACGCCGCTGGGCAATGTCGGCGATACGCCGCTGGCCGCCGATGGCCGCGTCTCGACGACCGACAAGACCGACGTCTTCAGCGTCGTGACCACGGGCTGGACCAACCTGTCGGCCGACCTGACAGGCATGACCGGCGATGCCGATATCGAGCTGCGCGACAGCAACGACCAGAGCCTGGGGTCTTCGGCCAATGCCGGGTCGGATTACGAGCACATCGCCCAGCTGGTCGGCCCCGGCACCTACTACCTCTTCGTCACCAGCTATGGCGACGACACGCCGTATCACCTCGCCGTGTCCGGCACCGCCGGTGCGGCGCCGCCGCCGGATGCGGCCGGGTCCACCCAGTCCGACGCCCATGACCTCGGCGACGTGACCGGCACCCAGGCCGAGGCCAGCGACTGGGTCGGCCCGGCCGACACCAGCGACTACTACGCCTTCGAGATCACCCAGCGGCAGACGGTCACGATCGGCCTGGACGGAATGTCCGCCGATGCCGACATCAACCTGGAAGGGTCCGACGGCAGCTACCTCCTGAGCGGCACCAACACCGACACCGAGGCGGAATCGCTGACCGCGACGCTGGAGCCCGGCACCTACTACCTGAACGTCTATCCGGCCGGCGAAGGCGCCACCGACTACCGGGTGACCGTTGCCGGCACCACCGCGGCCCCGCCGCCGCCGGATGGCGCCGGCAACACGCCGGAGACGGCGGGCATCATCCAGCATGTCGGCCCGCGGCCGGTCACCATCCACGACTGGGTCGGCTTCACGGACCGCGACGACTACTGGCGCTTCACTCTGAACTCCCGTGCCGACGTCACGGTGCACATGACCATGGAGAAGGGCGACGCCGACATCGACCTGCTGCGCGCGTCGGACCAGGAAAACCTGATCAGCGGCGCCAATTCCGGCACCGATCCGGAGGATCTGCAGCTGCGGCTCGACCCCGGCACCTATCTGCTGCACGTCTACTCCTACCAGGGCGACACGCCCTACACGCTGGAGACCAAGGCGGTCCCGGCGAAATAACCCGTCGTCTTGTCGGACCTAACGCCGTCGCGATTGACAGGGAGGAAGGTGCCAGTCACCTTCCCACCCGCGATGGCGACGATCCATGCTACCTGCGTCGCAGTCGACGGTCGCGGCGTGTTGCTGCGCGGGCCGTCAGGCAGCGGCAAATCCGACCTGGCCCTCCGGCTGATCGATGCCGGAGGTCGGCTGGTCGCCGACGACCGTGTGCAGCTTTCGCTTGAGGGCGGCGTTGTGATTGCTCGCCCACCTGCCATCCTGGCTGGGCTGATCGAAGCCCGCGGCTTCGGGCCGATCCCGGTGCCTTCCGTGCCGTCGGCGCCGGTGCTGCTGGTCGCCGACCTGATGCCGGCCGAGGCGATCGAGCGGCTGCCGGACCCGGCGATCTGCGCCTATCTCGGCATCCGCCTGCCCCTGGTCGCGATCGCACCGTTCGAGGCCTCGGCCCCGATCAAGCTGCGCTTTGCCCTCGCCGGCCTCGACGCCCCCGAACACCGCCTGGCCCGATGATGGCCCCCCTGGCGATGGACCCGACCGACGCCACGGCGCGGCCCGAGATGCGCCATCGTCTCGTCCTGGTGACCGGCCTGTCCGGCGCCGGCCATTCCACCTCGCTCAAGAACCTCGAGGATCTCGGCCACGAGGCGATCGACAACCTGCCGGTCGTGCTGCTTGGCCCCCTGGTCGAGCATGCCGAGGACCGGCCGATGGCGGTGACCATCGACACCCGCACCCGCGGCTTCTCGGTCGAGGCGCTGAAGGCCGAGATCGCGGCGCTACGCGCCCGCGGCGACACCGACGTCAAGCTGCTGTTCGTCGATGCCGATGACGAGATCCTGCAGCGCCGCTTTACCGAGACCCGGCGCCGCCATCCTCTGGCGGTCGACCGGCCGGTGGCCGACGGCATCCGCCGCGAACGGCTGGAGCTGTCGCCGCTCCGCGACCTGGCCGATGTCGTCGTCGACACCTCGCTGACCAGCCCGCAGGACCTGCGGCGCACGATCGAGGGCCATTTCGGCCGCGGCATCTCGCCGGGGCTCTACGTCTCCGTCGTCTCCTTCTCGTTCAAGCGCGGCCTGCCGCGCGAGGCCGATCTGGTGTTCGACGTCCGTTTCCTCGACAATCCGCACTGGGTTCCGGCGCTGCGGCCGCAGACCGGCCAGAACCCCGAGGTGCAGGCGATGATCCGGCGCGATTCCCAATTCGACCCGTTCATGATCTCGCTGTTCGGGCTGCTCGAACCGCTGCTGCCGCGCTACAACCGCGAAGGCAAGAGCTACCTCACCATCGCCGTCGGGTGCACCGGCGGCAAACATCGATCGGTGTTCGTGGCGGAAACGCTGGCGGCCTGGCTGGACGGCCAGGGCTACCGCCGCGGTCTGATCCATCGCGACATGCCGGCGCCGGGCTGACAGGAAGGCAACCAGACCAACATGACCACCCACCCGATGATCGGCATGGTCCTCGTGACCCATGGTCGCCTCGCCGACGAATTCGTCGCGGCGATGGAGCACGTGGTGGGCGCCCAGCCCCAGGTCGCCACGGTCTGCATCGGGCCGGAGGACGACATGGAGCAGCGCCGGGCCGAGATCCTGGAGAAGGTGACCACGGTCGATGGCGGGCGGGGCGTCGTGCTGCTGACCGACATGTTCGGCGGCACGCCGTCGAACCTGGCGATCTCGATCCTCGACCGCGCCAATGTCGAGGTCATCGCCGGCATCAACCTGCCGATGCTGATCAAGCTGGCCTCGGTGCGGAAGACCGACACGCTGACCGACGCGGTGACCAGCGCCCGCGAGGCCGGCCAGAAATACATCAGCGTCGCCTCGGCGCTGCTGAAGCCGGAGAAGCGTAAATGAGCGGGCCGGTGACGCCGGGGGCCGCCCCCGGAGCGACGAGCGACCGCCAGACCCGCACCGTGACCATCCGCAACCAGCGGGGGCTGCACGCCCGTGCCGCCGCGAAATTCGTCAAGCTGGCCGCCGAATACGATGCCGAGGTCTGGGTCGAGCGCAACGGCACCGAGGTCGGCGGCCAGTCGATCATGGGGCTGATGATGCTGGCCGCCGGCCCCGGCAGCAGCATCGACATCGCCGCGGCCGGGCCGCAGGCGACAGAGGCACTGGCGGCGCTGGCCTCGCTGGTCGAGCGCGGCTTCGACGAGGACTGATCCCATGGCGACGAGGATCGCCGATTTGCCCGAACCGGGCCCGAGCCGGGAGCGGGCGCTGAACGGGCTGGCGGTGTCCGGCGGCATCGCTATCGGCCCGGCGCATCTGGTCGAAAGCGGCGTCGAGCAGGTGCCGGAGATCCGGCTGGACGAGGCCGACGTGCCGGGCGAGCGCGAGCGCTTCGCCGAGGCGCTGGCCAAGTCGCGGCGGCAGATCAAGAAGCTGAAGGCCAAGGCCCAGGCGCTGCCCGAACAGGCGGCGGAGGATATCGGCTACCTCCTCGATGCCCATGCCTCGATCCTGTCCGGCTCGCGCCTGCTGCGCGGGGTGGAAAGCCGTATCACCGAGGAGCGGATCAACGCCGAATATGCGGTGCAGTCGGAAATCGCCGCCATCGCCACCCAGTTCGCGGCGATGGACGACAGCTACCTGGCGAGCCGGATCGACGACATCCGCGAGGTCGGGGCCCGGCTGATCCGCAACCTGACCAAGCGTCGGTTCCAGGCCTTCGCCACCCTGCCCGAAGGCGCCGTGGTGCTGGCCGAGGAGATCACCCCGGCCGACACGGCGCTGATGGACCCGCGCCGCGTGGTCGGCTTCGCCGCGACGCTGGGCGGGGCGCAGAGCCACACCGCCGTGATGGCGCGGTCGCTCGGCCTGCCCGCGGTGCTGGGCGTGCCCGGCCTGCTGGCCGGCGTGCGGCCGGGCCAGACCGTGATCGTCGACGGCACCGCCGGGCGGGTCATCATCGACCCCGACGACGCCACCCTGGCCGCCTTCCGCCTGCGGCGCGACCTGGCCCGGGCCGACCGCAAGCAGCTGGACGCGCTGATCGGCCTGCCGTCGCAAACGCGCGACGACGTCGCCGTCACCCTGTCGGCCAATGTCGAGCTGCCGCGCGACGTGCAGGTGGCGACCGATTTGAACGCCGCCGGGGTCGGCCTGCTGCGCACCGAGTTCATGTTCATGAACCGGGACGATCTGCCGAGCGAGGAGGAGCAATACGCCGTCCTGCGCGACGCGGTGGAGGGCATGGGCGGCAAGCCGGTGACGATCCGCACCCTCGACCTCGGCGGCGACAAGATCGCCACCGCGCTGGGCGGCCGCTTCGCCGAGACGGCAAACCCGTCGCTGGGCCTGCGCGCCATCCGCCTGTCGCTGAAGGAGCCGAAGCTGCTGGAGGCACAGCTGGCCGCCATCCTGCGCGCCGGTGCCCATGGGCCGATCCGGGTGCTGCTGCCGATGATCACCACCATCGGCGAGATCCGCACGGTCAAGGCTGCGCTGGACCGCACCATGCGGCGGCTGAAGCGCCGCCGCGTGCCGGTGCCGGCGGTGATGCCGCCCTTGGGCGCGATGATCGAGGTGCCGGGGGCCGCGCTGATCGCCGATGCGCTGGCGCGCGAGGTCGATTTCTTCGCCATCGGCACCAACGATCTGGTGATGTACACGCTGGCCGCCGACCGCGGCGACGAGGCGGTGTCGCATCTCTACGACCCGCTGCACACCTCGGTGCTGCGGCTGGTGCAGTTCACGGTCGAAGCGGCGCTGCGGGCGCGCATCCCGGTCAGCGTGTGCGGCGAGATCGCCGGCGACCCGCGCTTCACCGCGCTGCTGATCGGCCTGGGCATCCGTGACCTGTCGATGGCGCCCTTGCGCCTGCTGGAGGTCAAGCGCCGGATCCTGATGCTGGACAGCGTCGCCGCCGCCCGGCGCGCCCGGATGATGCTGGACCAGACCGATTCCGGCCGGATCGCGGCGCTGCTGGACGATTTCAACGAGGGCGCCTGACGGTAGAGTAAGCCGCGTCAGTTTCGCCGGGAGGGATGCGATGTCGACCATGAACACCGAGCGCGTGCTCGAAGTCCGCCACTACACGGACCGGCTGTTCTCGTTCAAGACCACGCGCGACCCGGCGTTCCGATTCCTCAACGGCCAGTTCACCATGATCGGGCTGGAGGTCGACGGCAAGCCGCTGCTGCGCGCCTATTCCATGGCCTCGTCCAACCATGAGGACAACCTGGAGTTCTTCTCGATCAAGGTGGCGGACGGCCCGCTGACCTCCCGCCTGCAGAACATCAAGGTCGGCGACCATGTCCTGGTCGGCCGCAAGCCGGTGGGCACCCTGATCCAGGACAGCCTGCTGCCCGGTCGGACCCTGTATCTCTGCGCCACCGGCACGGGGCTGGCGCCGTTCCTGAGCGTCATCAAGGATCCCGAGGCCTATGACCGGTACGACACCATCGTGCTGGCCCATGGCACGCGCTTCATCGCCGAGCAGGCCTATGACGAGTTCATCACCCGCACGCTGCCGGAGGACGAGTTCATCGGCGAGCTGGTGCGGCCGAAGCTGAAATACTACCCGACCGTGACGCGCGAGCCCTATGTCCACAACGGCCGCATCACCGCGCTGCTGGAATCGGGCCAGCTGCCGGCCGACCTGGGCCTGCCGCCATTGGACCGGGAGACCGACCGGGTGATGCTGTGCGGGTCGCCGGTGTTCCTGAAGGACATGGTGACGATGCTGCACAGCCGCGGCTTCGAGGAAGGCGCCAACAACCGGCCCGGTCACTTCGTGGTCGAGAAGGCCTTCGTCGAGAAATAGCCGGCGATCAGGCCTCGGCCTGCTGCCGGGCGTTGCGGCGGATCGTCTGCGGCGGCTGGCCGTAGGCGCGCAGGAAGGCGCGGCGCATGCGCTCGCGGTCGGCGAAGCCGGTTTCGCGCGCCACCACGTCGATCGGGTGGCGCCCATCCTCCATCATCAGCCGCGCGGCCTCGACCCTGAGATGCTCGACCGCCTTGGCCGGCGACTGGCCGGTCTCGGCCCGGAACGCCCGGCTGAACTGGCGCGGGCTGAGATGCGCGGCATCGGCCAGCTGCTCGACCGAGAGCGGCGTGTGCAGGTGGCTTTTGGCATAGGCCAGCGCGGTCTGGATGCGGTCGGATTTCGGCTGCATCTCCAGCAGCGCCGAGAACTGCGACTGGCCGCCGGAGCGGCGGTGGTAGACGACCAGCTGCTTCGCCACCAGCCGGGCCACATCCGCACCCAGATCCTTCTCGACCATCGCCAGGGCGAGGTCGACGCCGGCGCTCATGCCCGCCGACGACCAGACCGAGCCGTCGATGATGAAGATGCGGTCCTCTTCCAGCTTCACCCGGGGGAACCGGGCCTGGAAGTCGCGCGCCACCAGCCAATGCGTCGTCGCCCGGCGGCCGTCGAGGATGCCGGCATCGCCCAGGATAAACGCGCCGGTGCAGATCGAGGCGACGCGGCGAGCCGTCTCCAGCGCCTGGCGGACGAAGGCGAGCAGGCCGGGCGTCGCTTCGGCGATGCCGACGGCGCCCGCGACCAGCACCGTGTCGAAGGCGGGATCGCCGAACGGCTCCGTGTCGATCGTCATGCCGAACGAACTGCGGATCGGCCCGCCGGTCTCGGACAGGAAGTGCACGTCGTAGACCGTCTTCCCGGCGGTGAGGTTCGCGAATTCGAAGGCCGAGGCGGCGGCCAGGCTCATCACCTGGAATCCGGGGAAGATGACGAAGCCGATACGTTGCATGGACGCCCATGTCCCAAATGGTGGTATCTATGACATTTAAGCCATAAGGCGCCGAGCGTAAACCTTGATCGCAGAGACCAGCCACCCGCTGGCAGCGCAAGGAGACGGCATCATGACCAACATCGCAAACAAGGGCACCGCCCTGATCACCGGCGCCTCGTCCGGCATCGGCGCGGTCTATGCCGAGCGCCTGGCGCGGCGCGGCTACGACCTGATCCTGGTGGCCCGCAACCGCGACCGGCTCGACGCCCTGGCCAGCCGCCTGACGGCCGAGACCAACCGGACGATCGAGGCGATCACGGCGGATCTCGGGGACAAGGCCGACCTGGCCCGGGTCGAGGACACGCTGCGCACCGATGCGAGCATCACCCTGCTGCTGAACAACGCCGGCGTCGGCGCCACGGCACCGCTGCTGAATTCGGACATCGGCAAGATGGAGGACATGATCGCGCTGAATGTCGGCGCGCTGACCCGGCTGACCTATGCCGCGGTTCCCGGCTTCGTCGCCCGCGGCGGCGGCACGATCATCAACATCTCGTCGATCGTCGCGGTCGCGCCGGAGATTCTCAACGGCGTCTATGCCGGCAGCAAGGCCTTCGTTCTGGCCTTCAGCCAGTCGCTGAAGCATGAGCTGGCCGACAAGGGCGTGCG
>NZ_JBYRFX010000760.1:0-5809 GCF_057815775.1 Inquilinus sp. | reverse complement strand
AAAGAGATAAAAAAAATAGCATTATAAGATAATGCGCCTTTGAAGCAAACCCGCCAAGGGAAAACACCGAGAATCCGGCATTTCCTATGCCGCCTCTCACGCCGGCAAATGGCCGCCTTTATATCCGCTCCTATCGGCACGCGAGTGGGCTGCTGACACCGGCTTTCCGTCCGATCCGGCCGCCTCGGCAGTGCGGCCCGGGTTGCGACGAAGGCGCAGCCTGTCACGGCTGTAGCCGAAAAGCCGAACCCGGACATGGCCTGGTAATCCGGTTTCGCGATGGTCCTCCATTCCTTTGGAGGCGCTCATGCAAGCCCGTCGTGACGACGCACCTGTGGCCGGGATCTCCGCGGCCCGCGATCTGCCGGTGCTCACGGAAGAGCAATTCGGCGACGATCCGCACGCCACGTTCCGGCGTTACCGGGCCGACCATCCTGTCGTCATGCACCAGGCCGGGAGCCACTTCGTGTTGCGCCTGGCCGATATCGAGCGCCTCAGCCGGGATTCCCGCCTCGGGGCCAGCGAGACCGAGTTTCCGAAGATGCTGGGCGTGATGGACGGAGCGCTGTTCGACAGCTTCGCCTACGGCATGCTGACGGCCAATGGCGATGTGCACCGCCGGCGGCGGGCGCCGTTCTCGCGGGCCTTTGCTGCCCGCGCCATGGCCGAGCTTCGGCCCTTCATCCGGCAGACGGCGGAGGGGCTGATCGAGGAATGGCGCGCGGCTGGACGCGTCGAGTTCGTGGAGCAGTTCGCGTCGCGGCTACCCGCGCTCGTCATCAGCGACATCCTGGGATTGCCGCGGGCCGATATCCCGACCTTCACCCGGCACGTCTATGACGCGACCCGCTTCCTCAGCCTCAGCGTCCAGCCGGAGGACATCCAGGTGGCCGAGGCGGCGACGCGGCAATTGCTGAACTATGCCCGGACCATGCTCGACGACCGGCGCCGACAGCCGCGCGAGGATTTCCTGTCGCGGTTCCTGGCCGTGGCCGACGAGGCCGGGGAACTGTCGCCGCTCGAGATGCTGTACCAGATCGTCCAGCTGATCATCGGCGGCACGGACACGACCCGGGTGGCCATCGTCATGCAGGTCGCCCTGCTGCTGCAGCACCGGGAGCAGTGGAATGCGGTCTGCCTCGATCCGGAGCTGATCCCCGCGGCCGTGGCGGAAAGCCTGCGCTACGAGCCCAGCGTGGCGTCGACCGGGAGACTGTCGGCCGAGGCGATCGAGGTCGACGGCGTCGTGATCCCGGCCGGACGGCTGATCGCCCTGTCGACCATGTCGGGCATGCGCGACGAACGGGTCTATGCCGACCCCGACACCTTCGACATCCACCGGACGGTGCCGACGCGCCTGCATCCGATCTTCGGCGGCGGTGCGCATCGCTGCATCGGCGAGGCCCTGGCCCGGATCGAGCTGGAGGAAAGCCTGGGTGCGCTGACCGCCGCCATCCCGCAGCTGCAGCTGGAGGTGGCGCCGACGATCCAGGGCTACACCGGCATCCGCCGCGTCGACCACATGCACCTGTCCTGGACGGTGTGACCCGGGCGGTCAGGCCGCCTCCCGTGCCACCAGATGCCCGTCGCCGACATCGGCGAGGTCGACCAGCACTGGCTGATAGCCGACCGGCCGCACCGGGCTCGGCACCTCGCCGGACAGGCGCTGGAAATGGTCGCGGCGGCGGCGCGGGTCGGCGATCGGCACTGCCTGCATCAGCTTGCGCGTGTAGGGGTGGCGCGGGTCTTCGAAGATCTGCCGCCGCGTCCCGGTCTCGACGATCTGGCCGAGATACATCACCGCGACCCGGTGGCTGATCTGCTCCACCACCGCCATGTCGTGCGAGATGAAGAGATAGGCGAGGCCGAGATCGGCCTGCAGCTCGTGCAGCAGATCCAGCACCTGGGCCTGGACCGAGACGTCGAGGGCCGAGACCGATTCATCGGCGACGATCGCCTTGGGCGACAGGCTCAGCGCCCGGGCGATGCAGATGCGCTGGCGCTGGCCGCCGCTGAACTCATGCGGGTGGCGGTGGCGCAGCTCCGGCGCCAGCCCGACCCGGCGGAACAGCCATTCGACCCGGTCGGTCAGCTCCGCGCCCTTGGCCAGGCCATGGATCACCAGCGGTTCGGCCACCAGCTCGCCCACGGTCATGCGCGGGTCGAGCGAGGCGTAGGGGTCCTGGAACACCATCTGGATGTTCCGGCGCAGCGGCTTCAGCGCCGGGGGCTTGAGGCCGGCGGCCTCGACCCCGTCGATCCGGATCGATCCCTGCCAGCCGACCAGCCCCATCAGTGCCTTGCCCGTGGTGGACTTGCCGCAGCCGCTTTCGCCGACCAGGGCCAGCGTCTCGCCCGGGGCGACGGTGAAGGACAGCTTCTCCACCGCATGCACGCGGCGGACCGTGCGCTGCAGCAGCCCGCCGGCGATGTCGAAGCGTACCGTCAGGTCGCGGACCGCGATGGCGGCGTCGCCGGCGGCCGCAGCCGGCACGGCGGTGGCGCGCAGCGGCGTGTCGCGGCCGGCCATCTGGCCCAGCTTGGGCACGGCGTCCAGCAGGCGGCGGGTGTAGTCGTGCTGTGGCGCCTCGAACAGCGGCACCACCGGGCCGGTCTCGACCATCCGCCCCTGGTTCATCACGATCACCCGGTCGGCCACCTCGGCCACCACGCCCATGTCGTGGGTGATGAGAATGAGGGCCGTGCCGAACTGGCGCTGCAGGTCGCGGATCAGCTCCAGGATCTGGGCCTGGATGGTGACATCCAGCGCCGTGGTCGGCTCGTCGGCGATCAGCACCTTGGGCCGGCAGGCCAGCGCCATGGCGATCATCACCCGCTGGCGCATGCCGCCCGACAGCTCGTGCGGATACTGCGTCAGCCGGCGCTCCGGCTCGGCGATGCGCACGGCCTCCAGCGCCTCCAGCGCCAGCCGCCGCGCCTCGCCGCCATCCACCCGGCGATGGGCGCGGATGGCTTCCTTGATCTGGCGACCGACCGACATGACCGGGTTCAGGCTGGTCATCGGCTCCTGGAAGATCATCGCGATCTCGCCGCCGCGCACCCGCCGCATCTGCCGTTCGGGCAGGGCCAGCAGGTCGCGCCCCTGCAGCAGCACCTGGCCGCCGGCGACCCGCGCCATCGGCTGCGGCAGCAGGCCCATGATCGACAGCGAGGTCATCGACTTGCCGCTGCCCGATTCCCCGGCGATGCACAAAGTCTCGCCGGGGTTCAGGTCGAAGCTCAGATCCTCCACCACCAGCCGCGGCCCCGTCGGCGTCGCCACCTGGGTGCTGAGGTGGCGGACGCTGAGCAGGGGCGCCGTCCCGCCCATCATTCGAAAACGATGCGCGGGAAGTAGAAGGACACCACCCAGTTCGGCTGGTCGACGATCTCGCTGATGCGCAGGTCGCCGCAGACCGAGCACAGCATGTAGGCGTCGACCGGCGCGAGGTTCCGGGTCCGGCACAGCAGCTCGACCATCTCGGCGACGGCGATGCGCGCCCCCGCCATCAAATCGGGGCCGATACCGGTCGTCACCTCATAGCCCTTGGCATCGAGATGCCGCGTCACCGGGCCTGGCGTGGTGAAGCGCGGCATCTTCAGGTTGGCGCCCTTCACCAGGTCGAGCGTCAGCGTCACCTTCATCGGGCTTTCGATGGCGGTGCCGCAGACCTCGCCGTCGCCCTGGGCGGCATGGGTGTCGCCGATCGAGAACAGCGCGCCCGCCACCTCGACCGGCAGGTACAGCGTGGCCCCGGCCGCGAGATCGCGGATGTCGAGGTTGCCGCCGACCCGGCGCGGCGGCACCACGGAATGCAGCCCGGGCTCCGCCGGTGCCACGCCGATGGTCCCGGCGAAGGGCTTCAAGGGCACCTTCGCCAGGGTCGAGAACAGGGCCGGCGCCAGCGTGTCGGCCTCATAGCGCCAGACATGCAGCGCCGGATCCTTGAACTGGTCCGCCAGCAGGCCGAAGCCCGGGATGTTGGCGGTCCAGCCGAAGCCGGAGGGCGCGTAGTGATCGAGCGTGATCTTCAGTGCATCGCCCGGCTGGGCCCCGTCGACGAAGATCGGCCCGGTCACCGGGTTGACCTTGCCGAAGTCGAGCGTGGTGACATCGGCCACCGTGCTGGCGGGTGTCAGCTGCCCGGCCGAAGCGTCCAGGCAGTCGAACTCCAGCGTGGTGCCCGGCGCCACCGTGGCCGCCGGGGCGAAGTCCCGGTTCCAGCCGAAATGATGGTGCGCGCCGTGGATGGTGTGGCTATGGCCGTGGCCGTGGTTACTGGACATCTTTGGCGTACACATTGTCGAAGTTGATCGGGATGTGGACCGGGTCGACGAACAGGGAATCGTCGCCGCCGATCCGGGCGGAGCGCAGCGTGTATTGCTGCTGGTTGAACACCGGGGCCCAGGGCGCGTCCTTCATGATCGCCTCGAAGATGCCCTGCCACTTGGCATCGCGCTCCTTCGCCTGGGCGGGATCGGCCATGGCGTCGGCCGCCGCCGCCTGCTTCTCCAGATCCGGGTTGCAGTACCAGGACCAGTTCCAGCCGCCCGGCACGGCGCCGCCGCAGCCCAGGATCGGGCCATAGAAATCCGACGGGTCGGGGTAGTCGGCGATCCAAGCCATGCCGCCCGACCAGATCATGGTCGACTGGGCCTCGTCGCCGCCGGCGGCGATGACATTGGCCTGGGCCAGCGACTTGATCTCGGCCTTGATGCCGATCTGGGCCAGATCCTGCTGGATCGCCTGGGCGATGCGCGGCTGCGGGTCGGTGTTCGACGCGTAGAGGGTGGTGGTGAAGCCGTCCGCCTGGCCGGCCTCGGCCATCAGCTTCTTGGCGCCGTCGACATCGTAGGCATAGCCCTTGTAGTCCGGGTCGTAGCCGCCGATGCCGGGCGGCAGCGGCTGGTTCGCCGGCTTGGCACGGCCGTTGATGATGCGGATCACCCGGTCCTTGTTGATCGCCATGTTCACCGCCTGGCGCACCCGCACGTCGTCGAAGGGCTTGGCCTTGACGTTCATGGTGACGTAGCCGGTGTGCAGCTGGCTGCCCTGGATGATCAGGTCCTTGTAGGTCGGGTCCTGCATCACCTCGAGGAACTTGGCCGGCGGGATGCCGTCGCCGAGGATGTCGACCTCACCGCGCTGCAGCCGCAGCAGCGCCACCACCGGCTCCTGCCCGACCTCGAACACGATCTTGTCGAGATGCGGCAGGCCCTTGCGGAAATAGTCCGGGTTGCGTTCCAGGACGATGCGCTGGCCCAGCGTCCATTCCGCCAGCTTGAAGGCGCCGGTGCCGACTGGGTGCTTGCCGAAATCGGTGCCCCATTTCTCGACCTCTTCCTTGGGCACGACATGCGCGAAGTTCAGCGCCAGCTTGTGCAGAAAGGGCGCGTCCGGCCGGTTCAGGTGGAAGACCACCGTCGCGTCGTCGGGCGTCTCGATGCCCTTCAGCTCCTTCGCCTTGCCGCCCGACACGTCGGCATAGCCGTCGATCGAATCGTAGAAGCCGGCGCCGGGGCTCTGCGTCTCCGGCTGCACCGCGCGCTCGATCGAATACTTCACGTCGGCCGCCTTCATCGCGCGGCCGTTCTGGAACTTGACGCCCGGGCGCAGCTTGAAGGTGTAGGTCAGCCCGTCCGGCGAGACGGTGAAGCTCTCGGCCAGCTCCGGCTCCAGCTCGGTGGTGCCGGGCTTGTAGTCCATCAGCCCGCCGAAGATGCTCTTGATGATCGACCAGTTCTGCCAGTCGTAGCCGATGGCGGGGTCGAGGGTGGTGACGTCGTCCTTGTAGGTGACGGTCATGGT
>NZ_JBYRFX010000759.1:0-4482 GCF_057815775.1 Inquilinus sp. | reverse complement strand
CCCCCGACGCTCCTGCCGCCGCCAAACCCTGACCGCCGCCGCGCGCCACCTCCAACCCCCAGAGGGGTCCCATGCTTTCGCGCTTTTTCATCGAGCGGCCGGTTCTCGCCAACGTGCTGGCGCTGGTTATCGTGCTGATCGGGGCGATCTCGCTGCTGCGGCTGCCGGTCTCGCAATACCCGAACGTCGTGCCGCCGACGGTGCAGGTGACCACGGTCTATCCCGGCGCCAGCTCCCGGACGATCATGGACACCGTCGCCCTGCCGATCGAGCAGCAGGTCAACGGCGTCGAAGGCATGATCTACATGCAGTCGACCAGCGCCAGCGACGGCACCTACACCCTGACGGTCACCTTCGACATCGGCACGAACCCCGATTCCGCCCAGGTGCTGGTGCAGAACCGGGTGGCGATCGCGCTGTCGTCGCTGCCGCAGGCCGTGCAGGTGCAGGGCGTCAACGTGCAGAAGAAGTCGACCGCCGTCCTGCAATTCATCACCCTGTCCTCGCCGGACGACCGGTATGACGGGCTGTTCCTGTCGAATTACGGCGTCATCAGCGTGCAGAAGGAGCTGCAGCGCCTGCAGGGCATCGGCAATGTTACGGTCTTCGGCGCCGGCCCCTATGCCATGCGGATCTGGATGGATCCGGACAAGCTGCAGGCCTACGGCCTGGTCCCGGCCGACGTGGTCGGCGCGGTCCAGCAGGAAAGCCAGGAGGTGACGGCAGGCATGGTCGGCGCACCGCCGGCACCGAACGGCCTCAACTTCCAGTACACGGTGAATGTCGCGGGACGCCTGGACGCCGCGGCCGATTTCGAGAATATCGTGGTCAAGGCCGACAACCAGAATGGCGGCCGGCTGGTGCGGGTCCGCGACATCGGCCGGGTCG
Source organism: Inquilinus sp. (assembly GCF_057815775.1). Taxonomy (NCBI): domain Bacteria; kingdom Pseudomonadati; phylum Pseudomonadota; class Alphaproteobacteria; order Rhodospirillales; family Rhodospirillaceae; genus Inquilinus; species Inquilinus sp. Next base: position 3,594 of record NZ_JBYRFX010000759.1, on the reverse strand, counting down.
AGCTCGGGTCGCAGAGCTACAGCCACACCGCGACCTTCAACGGCCATCCGACAGCGGCGATCGGCATCTTCCTGCTACCCGACGCCAACGCCCTGGCGGTGGCGGGCGAGGTGCGGGCCAAGATGGCGGAGCTGGCCAAGTCCTTCCCGCCGGGCCTGACCTACGACATCCCGTTCGACACCACCAAATTCGTCAGCGCCTCGATCGACGAGGTCTACAAGACGTTGATCGAGGCGGCGGTGCTGGTGCTGATCGTCATCCTGCTGTTCCTGCAGGATTGGCGGGCCATGCTGGTGCCGGCCACCACCGTCCCGGTCACCATCATCGGCGCCTTCGCAGCGATGGCGGCGCTGGGCTTCAGCGTCAACACCGCGACCTTGTTCGCCATCGTCCTGTCCATCGGCATCGTCGTCGACGACGCCATCGTCATCGTCGAGGGCGTGTCCCGCCACATGGAGGCGGGGATGAGCGGCCGCGAGGCCGCGGTGAAGGCGATGAACGAGCTGCTCGGCCCGATCATCGGCATCACCCTGGTGCTGATGTCGGTGTTCGTGCCGGCCGCCTTCCTGCCGGGGCTGACCGGCCAGATGTACCAGCAATTCGCCCTGGTGATCGCCGCCACCGCCATCATCAGCGCCATCAACGCCGCCACGCTGAAGCCGACGCAATGCGCGATGTGGCTGAAGACGCCGACCCCGCCGGAACGCCGCAACCTGATCTTCCGCGGCTTCAACCGGGGCTATGACGCGACCGAGCGCTGGTATGCAAGGCTGGTCCACCGCATGGTCAACCACAGCCTCTTGATGATGCTGGTGGCGGCCGTGCTGATCGGCCTGGCGTTCTGGGGCATGTCGCGGGTGCCGACGGCGTTCCTGCCGATCGAGGACCAGGGCTACGCCATCGTCAGCATCCAGTTGCCCGAAGGCGCCGCGCTGCAGCGCACCGACCGCGCGGTGGCGGAGGTGACGAAGATCGCCCGGTCGATCCCCGGGGTCGCCGATGTCGTCGGTGTCAGCGGCATCTCGGTGCTCGACAACAACGCCACCCTGTTCAACGCCGGCATGGCCTATGTGATCTTCAAGGACTGGTCGGCGCGCGGGCCGGACGAAAGCCTGCCGGCGATCTACCGCAAGCTGACGGCAGCGCTGGCCGACATGCAGGACGGCACCGCCTTCGTCCTGGTGCCGCCGCCGATCCAGGGCATCGGCAATTCCGGCGGCTTCACCATGCAGCTGCTGGCCAAGGACGGCAGCGCCGACTTCGCCGAGCTGCAGGGCGCGGCGCGCGACATCGTGGCCAAGGCCGGCACGCAATCGGCGCTGCAGCGGGTCAACACCACCTTCAGCGCCGGCACGCCGCAGCTGTTCCTGGCCATCGACCGGACCAAGGCCGAGACCCTGGGCGTGACCGTCGGCCAGGTGTTCTCGACCCTGGAAGCCTATCTCGGCTCGACCTACGTCACCCAGTTCGACAAGTTCAACAACGTGTTCCAGGTCTACGCCCAGGCCGAGGCACAGCACCGGCTGGTTCCGGACGACATCCTCAAGCTGAAGCTCAAGACCCCGGCCGGCGAGATGGTGCCGCTGGGCACAGTCTTGACGGTGCAGACCGTCCAGGGGCCGCCGCTGATCAGCCTGTACAACCTCTACCCCACGGTGACGCTGGCGGGCGGGCCGGCGCCGGGTTTCAGCTCCGGCCAGGCGATGGGGATCATGGACCAGATCGCGGCGCAGAGCCTGCCTCCCGGCTACGGCTCGGACTGGACCGCGATGTCCTATCAGGAAAAGATCGTCGGCAATCAGATCTACCTGATCTTCGGCCTGGCCCTGGTGCTGGTCTATTTCGTACTGGCCGGCCCGTACGAAAGCTGGACCCAGCCGCTGTCGGTGATCCTGGCCGTGCCGCTGGCCCTGCTCGGCACCGTGGCGGCGCTGAACGCGCTCGGCGTCGCCAACAACCTGTACACCCAGATCGGCGTCATCCTGCTGATCTCGCTGGCCGCCAAGAACGCCATCCTGATCGTCGAGGTGGCGCGGGAGAAGCGGGCCGAGGGCTGGGATATCGCCGAGGCGGCGGTGGAGGCGGCTCGGGCGCGGTTCCGGCCGATCCTGATGACGTCCTTCGCCTTCATCCTCGGCGTGCTGCCGCTGGTCTTCGCCACCGGCGCCGGCGCCAATTCGCGGATCTCGATCGGCATCGCCGTGGTCAGCGGCATGCTGGCCTCGACCTGCCTGGCGGTGCTGTTCGTGCCGTCCTTCTTCACCGTGCTGCAACGCATGGCAGAGCGCGGACGCGTGAAGCCGCACCATCCGCCTGTTGCAACCGAGGCGCGCCCGATCGAGACTCCGTGACCTGCGCTGGTTGTTGGCAAAAGAACACCCAGTCGATGAGACGCGATCACAACGTCTCATCGACTGGATCGGTCGGTTCATCGATTAGGACTCTCTTGCGCCGTACCGTAATATTATCGTCTCTTCATCATTGATTGCAGGCCGACATAAGATCTTCTGCCCACTCAAGAAGGCATCGACTGCGCTCTTGCTGGAGAGGCGATCATGACCAGTGCCATCGAGGCGATCCTTGAGGCCGACGGCGCGACCGTGGACTACACGGTCGACAGCAGTTGGAGCAGCGGCTTCACCGGAAGCATGTCGGTGGCGGCTGGCGACGCGGCCCTGGACGGCTGGACGGTCGGGTTCGACGCCACCTTCGACATCACCAGCATCTGGAATGCCGAGATCGTCTCCCACACCGGCAGCCACTATGTGATCCGGAACGCGCCCTACAATGGCGACGTGACGGATCACCAGTCGGCCAGCTTCGGCTTCCAGGCGGTGCAGGGCAGCGGGGGCACCGCAGCCACCAACTTCACCATCAACGGCGTGGCGTCGGATGGCGATCACCCGACAGCGCCCCTGCCGACGGTGTCCATTGCCGACGGCTCGGTGCTGGAGGGCAATCCGGCCGGGCCGGGCACCGGGGAAACCGGCTGGCTGTCCACCCAGGGCAACCAGATCGTGGACGCCGACGGCCACACCGTGAAGATCGCCGGCGTGAACTGGTTCGGCTTCGAAGGCGAGAACCAATCCCCGAACGGCCTGTGGACCCGCGGCTATCAGGACATGATGCAGCAGATGAAGGAGTTGGGGTTCAACACCATCCGCCTGCCCTACTCCTCCGACATGCTGCACACCACGAGCGCGGCCCAGGGCATCGACTATTCCAAGAACCCGGATCTCGTCGGCCTGACCCCGCTCCAGGTCATGGACAAGATCGTCGCCTATGCCGACCAGATCGGCCTGAAGATCATCCTCGATCACCATCGCAGCGACCCCGGCGCGGGCACGTCCGGCAATGGCCTGTGGTACGATGCCAGCCATTCGCAGGCCGACTGGATCCATGACTGGCAGCTGCTGGCCCAGCGCTATGCCGGCGATCATTCCGTGATCGGCGCGGATTTGCACAACGAGCCCTATAACGGCACCTGGGGCGGCGGCGGCGCCAATGACTGGGCGGCGGCGGCCGAGGCGGCCGGCAATGCCATCGGCGCGGTCAATCCCAACTGGCTGATCTTCGTCGAGGGTGTCGGCAGCT
>NZ_JBYRFX010000758.1:0-17180 GCF_057815775.1 Inquilinus sp. | reverse complement strand
GGCGGTGAAGGCAATGGAAGGCGGCTATCTCGACGATTCCGCCCTTTGGGACACCTATGGCCACGCAGCCGAACTCGACCGCGTTCTGATCGCCATCGCCAAGGGCGAGGATCCAGGATGTGGCGACAAGGGCTGCCTCGTCAATGGCCGGATCGGCACGCCCGCGACGATCAACTCGATGGATAATATCTGGTCCAAAAAATACAACGACCAATAAAGATCCGTTCTCTTCGGAACAGATGGAGCGGAGTCATGAATTCCGGTCAGAACAAACTCAGATTCCGCTTCCTGACCATCGCGGTGAACGAGCAGTTCTTCACCGTCGTGCGCCGGGGCATGAACGATGCGGCCGCTGCGATGGATGTCGAGGCGAACCTCGCCGGCACCCCCGGCGTGGATGCCGGCGAACTGGTGCGCCTGACACGCCAGGCCATCGCCGATGGTGTCGATGGCATCGCGTTGAACATCTGCGACCCCCACGCCTTCACCGAGGTGATTGCCGAGGCCGGGGCAAAGTCCATCCCGGTGGTCGCCTTCAACATCGACGCCTCCGACGGCAAGAGCGGCAACCTCAGCTCCATCACGCAGGACTTCCACGCCGCCGGCGAAGCGTTGGGGCGGCGGGCCGCGGCCATGATCCCGAAAGGCGCCAATGTCATCATCACGGTCCATGACGAGGGCGTGAGCGCCCTGGAGGAACGCCTGGCCGGGGTCCAGGCCGGGCTGCAGCATCACGCCGTCACCTGGCAGCGCCTGTGCACGGGCCAGGATTCCGAGACGGGTGCCGGGCGTCTGCGCGAGGCGATCGCGCGCTTCCCGGTGCAGGCCCTGCTGGGGACAGGCCAGGCCGACACCGAGGCGTGTGGCCTGGCCGCGAGGTCGCTCGTGCCGTCCCGACCCTATGTCGCGGGTTTCGACCTCTCGCCCGGCATCGTGGACCTGATCGCGGACGGGTCCATCGACTGCGCCATCGACCAGCAACCCTACGCCCAGGGGTTCTACCCCGTGGTCCAGCTCGCGCTCTATCTGCGCTTCGGCTTGCTGCCCTCCTCCCTCGATGCCGGCGCCGCTGTCATCGACCGATCCAATCTCGAAGCCGTGCAACGGCTGAGCCGTCAGTCCTTGCGCTGAACACTGTCCCGAACGCCCTGAGAGCTGCCATGAAGATCAAATCGGTCGAGCCCTTCATCCTGCATGTCCCGCTCAACACGGATTCCATTTCGGACTCCACCCACACGATCACCCATTGGGGCGTCGTCGGCGCGAAGATCGTCACCGAGGACGGGCTGGAGGGCTATGGCTTCACCGGCACGCATGCGCACCTGCCCTCCGACCGGCTGATCACCGCCTGCATCTCCGAATGCTATGCGCCGATGCTGATCGGGGAGGATGCCCAGGAGGGCAACAGGCTCTGGGCAAAGCTGGCGCGCTATCCGGCCCTGCAATGGGTGGGTCGGGCCGGCGTGACCCATGTCGCCCTCGCCGCCATCGACATCGCGTTGTGGGACCTGCGCGCCAAGCAGGCGGGAGTGCCGCTGTGGAAATTGCTCGGCGGCGCCACCGTCGACAGGCTCGAGGCTTACAACACCGATATCGGCTGGCTCTCCATCCCCCGGAACAGGCTGGTCGAGGGCAGCCTGCGCTCGATCGAGCATGAGGGGTTCCGGCGCCTCAAACTCAAGGTCGGTCATGCCGATCCGATGGTCGATATCGGCCGGATCGAGGCGGTGCGGCAGGCCGTGGGGCCGAGCGTCACCATCGCCATCGACGCCAACGGCAAATGGGATCTGCCGACCTGCCAGCGCTTCTGCGCCCGGGCCGAACCTCTCGACATTTTCTGGTTCGAGGAACCGATGTGGTACGACGACATCGCCTCCCATGTTGCGCTGGCACGCTCGACCTCGATCCCGATCGCCCTTGGCGAGCAGCTCTACACAGCGGAAGCCTTCAACGCCTTCATCGCCTTGGGGGCGGTGCATTATGTGCAGCCCGACGTGACCCGCCTCGCCGGCATCACCGAATATATCCAGGTCGCCCACACCGCCCATTCGAGCCGGCTGCCGGTGGTGGCGCATGTCGGCGACATGGGCCAGGTGCATGTCCATCTCTCATACTGGCACCCGGCAACGCCAATGCTGGAATACATCCCCTGGATCAAGGATTGCTTTGCCGAACCGATCTGCGTCGAGGACGGCCACTACGTCCGCCCACAGATGCCGGGGGCCGGCTGCACGCTCACCGAAGATGCCATCGCCGCCCATTCGAAGCCCTGCTGAGCGCCAGGCCGCGCCGCCCGCAGGCCTGCAAACCGGATGAGACACCGAATGACGCACCCTTCACTGGATCGGGAATTCGAAGGCCGGACCGCCTTCGTGGTCGGCGGCAGCTCCGGCATCGGCCTGGCGTCCGCGACGCTGCTGGCCGACCGTGGCGCCAAGGTCGCCATTGTCGGTCATGCGGCAGACACGCTCTCCATTGCCGAGCAGCTTTCGGCCGACGGCAGGCGCCAAGTGATCGGTTTCCATGGCGATGCCAGCCAGGCCGACTTCGTCCGCTCGGCCATCGCCGGCACGGTCGGGCACTTCGGCGCACTCGACATCCTGATGTGCTCGGCCGCCATCCATCCCCTCGGCGATGTCCTGGAGACGGATGAAGCGACCTGGGACCGGGCTTTCGCGGTCAACGTCAAGTCGATGTACCTGACCTGCCATTACGGCGTGCCGCATCTGATCGAACGCGGCGGTGGGTCGATCATCACCGTCTCATCGGTCCAGGCGACCTCGAACACCCCCAATGTCTGCGCCTATGCGACGACCAAGGGTGCGATCATCACCTTCACCCACACGCTTGCCGTCGATCTCGCCAGGCACAGGATCCGGGCCAACACGATCTGCCCGGGCTCGATCATCACGCCGATGCAGGAGCATTTCGCCAAGGGCAATGGCGAGGGCAAGAGCGTCGAGGAGATGTACGAGATCTTCGCTCGCCCGGTGCCGCTGCAGCGGCTGGGCGAAGCCTGGGAGATCGCGGAGCTGGCCGCGTTCCTGGCCAGCCCCCGCTCCGGCTTCTGCACCGGATCGCAATTCACCGCGGATGGCGGCCTGCTCGCGGGCCTTCGCATCTTCTAGACATTCGGAGGCGACCATGCGGCGTATCGATTGCCACATGCATTTCTGGACGCTGGCGATGGAGCCCTATTACGCGCTCTGGATGTCGCCGGACCTCAAGGTGCTCTACGGCGACTATGGCCCGCGCGATGCCGGGCCGCTGATGGCGGCGAACGATGTCGAGGGCATCGTTCTCGTCTCGGCCGCGTCCTCGATCCACGAGACGGCCTACCTCCTCGGCCTGGCGGATTCGCACGAGTTCATCCGCGGCGTCGTCGCCTGGGTCGATCTGCTCGGCGAGCGCGCGGCCGAGGAACTGCGCGGCTGGGCCCGGTTCCGCAAGCTCAAGGGCATCCGCCCCTATCTGCAGGACCTGCCGGAGGATGACTGGATCCTGAAGACGGAGCTGGATCCGGTCATCGCGATGATGCTCGAACTCGGCCTGCGCTTCGATGCCCTCATCAAGCCGCGCCACATCCTCAACACCGTCCGGTTCATCGAGCACCACCCGACCCTGCCGGTGATCGTCGACCACATGGCCAAGCCGGCCATCCACGACGGCGCCTTCGAATCCTGGCGCCGCGACATGGAAGAGTTCCGCGACCTCGGGCATGTCCATTGCAAGATCTCGGGCATCCTGACCGAGGACGGCCCGGACTGGTCGCCCGCACGGCTCAGACCCTATGTCGACGCGATCATCGACATCTTCGGCCCCGACCGGCTGGTGTTCGGCAGCGACTGGCCGGTGGTCAACCTCGTCGCCGACTATGGACGCTGGATCGCGACGCTCGATGGCCTCATGGCCAACCTCACCCGCGCTGACCAGCAGAAGATATGGGCCGACAATGGCGAGCGCTTTTATGGCCTGTGACACACCACTCGTTACCGGAAATCGGATCTGACGATGGCACGTTCGCGGGATTCGGGTATCGATGGCCCCAAGCGGCGCGGCATCGCCAGCCTCGCGTTTGATGAACTCGGCATCGCGCTCGCCGTGCTGTTGTTCTGCGTTGTCGGCGCCTTCAGCAGTCCGTATTTTCTCACCATCGGCAACCTGACCGGCATCCTCCAGAACATAACCTTCCTTGGTTTTTTGAGCATCGGCGTCGGATTGACGCTGATGGCCGGTGAGATCGACATTTCGGTGGGCTCGGTGTTCGGACTCGCTTCGATCGTCACCGCGTTGCTGCTCAAGGCCGACTACTCGGTGGTCGCCGCTATTGCCGCGGGCTTGGTGACAGGTCTTGTCTGCGGTTTGATCAACGGCATCGTCGCCGAGCTCATTAAGGTTCCGGCCGTAGTCGTCACCCTGGCAACGCTCGGCATCTATCGGGCGCTGGCACTCGTCCTTGCCAATGGGTCGCCGGTCGGCGGCCTGCCGGACATCCCCGGCTTCTTCGACTGGTTTGGCCAGGGCGGCGTCGGGCAGATTTCCTACATCACGCTGCTGTTCCTTGCATCCTCCGTGATCGTTGAAATCATGCTGCGCTGGACATCTTCCGGCTTCAGGCTGCTGGCCATCGGTAGCAACCCGCACGCTGCCCATCTGATCGGCTTTCACGTCGAACGCACGCGCATTCTGCTGCTGGCCTTTTCCGGGATGATGGCCGGACTATCCGGCGTTTGCGCCGTCGCCTACCTGCAGACCGCAGGACCAACAGGCGGCACCGGCTACGAACTCTCCGTGCTCGCCGCCACGATCATCGGCGGCGTCAAGCTGACCGGCGGTCGTGGTTCGATCCTCGGCGTGCTGTTGGGCCTGTGTGTCATCGGCATCATCCAGAACCTGATCGTGCTCTGGGGTATTTCCCCGAACTGGTCGCAGGGTGTCTCCGGATTGGTGCTGATTGTCGCAATGGCGCTGACCTGGCTGACGAAGCGATCGGGTGCCAACCCGCAGGGATGAGGCACCCCGTCGAGACAGAGAAACCAGCCGGGCCCGTCTAATCAGCCCGATCCAGAGGAGGATGATATGACTGAGCACGATGCATCGAACGGCTTCGACCGGCGCCAATTTGGCAAGTTTTTGGGCCTAGCAGGCACGATCGGCGCCGCGGCGGCGATTGGTGCGCCGGCACTGGCGCAACAAGCCGATGACTGGAAGGGCTGGGTCAGCAAATTCTACGGCAAGCCGATCAGAATGGCCGTGTCCTGTGCCGGCACGACGAACCCCTACTTTGCCCCCCTCAAGGCGGGCGCGGAAGATGCAGGCGCTCAACTCGGCATCGAGATGCAATGGGGCGGCGTCCCCGACGGCAACACCATCAACCAGATTGCCCAGTTCGAGCAATTGGTGAACACAGGGTTTCAAGCGATCGTCGTTGTGGCCTTCGAGCCCGATGCCTGGATCGCACCCATCAAGAAGGCTGCGAAGGCGGGAGTGCTCGTCCTCACCGCCAACAACGACACCCCCAGGAGCGGGCGGGAGCTCTATTTCGGCCAGGATCTCGTTGCTGCTGCGGTCGCTCAGGGCGAGTTAATCGCCAAGCTCGCCGGCGGCAAGGGCAAGGTCGCCATGACCAATTGTGCCCCGGGGTCACTGGCCCTGGACCTGCGCGTCCAGGGCGCCAAGCAGGGCGTGCAGCAAGGCGGCATGGAGGCTGTCGGTGTCTACAACACCAATCCAGCCGACATGGCGAGCGAACTCGGAACCATCCAGGATATTTTCAAGGCGCATCCGGACCTCGCTGCGATGATGCCGCTCTGCGGTCCCGACACGGCCGCCGCTGGCCTGGTGCGTAAGAACCAGGGGAAGAATATCCCCATTGTGGGCACCGACCTGCTGTATCAAACGCTGGAACTGATCAGGGACGGCCATATCGACGCGACGATCGGTCAGCAGCCTTATCTCCAAGGCTATCTGCCGATTATGTATGCCTATCAGCGCGCCGTCTTGGGGGCCCCCAGGCTCGACCTGCCGGGCGGGAACTACTATCTCGCCAACGAGGTCGTCACCAAGGACAATGTCGACCAATATCTCATCCGGGAAGAGCGGTTCCGCGGATGATGGGAGATGTCGGCGCCGCGCTGCTCAGCGCGCGAAACATCAGTAAGCAGTTCGGTGAATTCCGCGCCTTGAGCGATGTCTTCCTCGAGGTGAGGGCTGGCGAGGTCCGCGGACTTCTCGGCGCCAACGGCGCCGGGAAATCCACGCTCATTGGCGTGCTGTCAGGCGCGATCCGCCCCGAAAGCGGAAGCCTGAGCGTTGCCGGGCGCGAAATTCCCCTGGGTTCCCTCTCCGCGGCACGGCAGGCTGGGATCTCGGTGGTCCATCAGGAACTCATGCTCTTCCCCGACCGGACCGTTGAAGAGAACATCTTTGCCGGCGCCCTGCCCTCCGCGCCGTTCAGCTTCATCGACGGGCACTTGCGCCGGCGGAAGGTGGAGGCGACGCTCAAGCGTGTCGGGGCGGTGATCGACCTGCGTCGCCGGATCGACGAGTTGCCGCTTTCCCATCGCCAACTTGTGGAGATCGCCCGGGCCCTCTGTTCGGGCGGCCGGGTGCTTGTCCTCGACGAACCGACCTCGGCGCTGTCGATGCCCGAGGCTGAGGGCCTGTTCTCGGCGATCCGATCCATCGTGGCGGACGACGCCGCGGTCATCTTCGTTTCGCACCGTCTCGACGAAGTTTTTGCGATCACCGATGGCATCACGGTGCTGAGGGATGGCCACGTTGCTGGCCATTGGCGTACCGCCGACGTCGATATTCCCTCGATCACCAGCGCCATGGTTGGCGAAGCTGCCGAGGCACTGAGGCCGGTTCGCAGGGCCGGCCCAGGCGGCAAGGTCATCATGGCTATCAAGGGATCGTCGGCTCGGCTGGCGCCGGTCGATCTTTCCTTGCGTGCCGGCGAGATCGTCGGTCTCGCCGGGCTGGAAGGGTCGGGCGTCTCGGCAGTCCTCGAGATGCTGGGCGGTGTCGAACGCGTTGATGGCCAGATCGACGTCGACGGCGTGCGGGTCTCCTTTCGCCATCCCAGCGAGGCCATCAATCGTGGCGTGGTCTATATGCCGCCCGATCGCAAGAGGAGCGGGGTGTGGCTCGACCGCACTGCGGCCTTCAATATCAACACGGCATCGGTCTCCCGCATGCCCAGCTTTCGATGGCTCAACCGTGGCAGGATGGATCAGGAGGCATCCGCACGCATGGCACAGGTCGGCGTGCGCATCAGCGCGCTTCGCGAATTCGCGGGCCGGCTATCCGGGGGCAATCAACAACGCCTGTTGCTCGGTCGTTGCCTGGAACTGCGTCCCAAAATCCTGCTGCTCAGCGACTTCACGCGCGGGGTCGACGTGAAGGCAAAGGCGGCGATCCATCAATTGGTACGCGAACTCGCCGACGATGGCATCGCGATCTGCCTGACCTCCTCGGATCTGGAAGAACTGCTCGATATTGCAGATCGGATCGTGTGCATGCGCGGCGGGCACGTTGTCGCGGATCGCCCAAGCTCGAGTTTGGATAAGCACACGCTACTAACGTCCGTATCGATCGCACCAGGGCCACGCCCCATGCCAATCAACGAACTGTGAACGATGCCCGTGTCTACCTCGTCGGTCTCCTGAGACCAGAAGTCTGATGGTGCAGCGGGTTGGATTGTCTTCGCATTCCGGCCCGGGGGCGACCGGTACCTGCTGATCGAGTTCGGCAACGAGATGAGAACTTCATGGCCCAAGGCTATCCCCTGGGCGCCGTCAAACCTGGCCGGGCAGACGCCGATCATCCTGGTCAATGACGGCCCGTCGATGGGCGGCTTCATCAACCCCACACCGTGCCGCAGGCCGCGTTCTGGAAGCTGGGCCAGTCGCGGCCGGGCGAGGTCTACACCTTCAAGGCTGTCTCGGTCGACGAGGCCCAGGCCATGGCCCGCCGGCTGCGGGCGCTGTGCGGCGAAGCCTCGATCGAAATCCTCTGACGACAGGGACGCAGGACCATGGCGACCGAAGTGAAGACCCTGACCGCGGACAACATTGTGGAGGGCGCTGGTCAAGCCCGGCGACGCGGTGGCGGCCGGCGACACGCTGTTCATCATGGAGGTGATGAAGATGGAGGTTCCGCACGAGGCGCCGGTTGCTGGCACCGTCGCCTCGGTCCATGTCGCCGAAGGCGCCGAGGGGCTGGACGCCGACCTCACGGTCGTCGTGATTGCCTGAACAGCCAGGACGGGACGATGATGAGATTCTGATGGGAACCGCGCTCGGCCACGACCGGCCGGTACTGCGGCGCCCAGAAACGCCCGGACGTGCTGGTGATCGGTGCGGCTTGTGGCAGGCAACTGGTCGCATTCGGATCCGCAATGGTCCAACCGGACCACTACGACCCATGCCAGCGTCGTTGAAACGCTGGCGTCCCATGGTGGATGAAGATGAGAACTATGTGTTCGCCATAGCGCTATGACGAGGCCCGCTCGATCCTGAGATCAGCGCCGCCAACACTCGTCGGTACGAAAAGTTGCTACTCGGGACAGCACGCACGCCGCATCCAAGGTCGGCACGACCTACCCCGTTTGAGGCACGACGATCAACGAGGTGCAACACGGAGCTACAAAACAACGATTCTTTCGATCGACCCAAACCAGGATTCTGCTTGCCGTGAGCGCGATCATGCTCGCGAGCTGGCGAATGGCGCGTTGGGGCCATTTCCGGCCAATGATGGCGCCTCACCAATCCGGACGCCGGCCAAATTGCCTGGAGTCGGCCCTTCTGCGCTGGCGTAGCGCCCTGGTGGCGTACCCAGAACTGGACATCGATTTCGGCTCCCCGAAGCGGCCGCGGTCGCGGCTCCGCCAGGAGGCTGGACCGACCGGGTTCGAGGTGGATCGGCTGGTCGCGGATCTGGGAGGTCCAATACCTCGGGAAAGCATTGGCGGCCAGTGCGGCTTTCCCAAGTTGGGCGACGAGGCCCTTTCCGGCCATCTCAACTTCAACAACCGCCCTGAGTCATCGACCAACGGAATTGGTGCCACTCTATTATTCAAGTATTATATAGGTATTTGATTTTCCATAATAAGCGCCAAGGACCCGTCGAGGCTGGCACCGCCTGTGCCGGCCTGCCTTCGTGAAGGAGTACTTTCGGCGTTCCGTCGAGATTGCTCAATGCAAGAGCAGTTGCTCTCTTGGAAGAGGTTCCAGTGGGGTGGCGTCGCGACTGACGAGAAAGTGGGGGCGGATGGATCGTGTCGCCACGTTCGTCACCGGACAGTATGTGATGAACAGGATATTGCGAGGATAGGGTGACAAGTTCGGTGGCGAGCAATGGGCCGTCTGACTGTGAAAGAGGAGAATCGTGCCAACCGGACCTTGCGCCGCCGCCATTCCGTTGTCGCGCGCAAGCCGCGCGATCTGCTGGGGTGCGATTGTGTATTTCAGGTTGGTTCCGACGAAGGAGTGCAGATCCTCCGGTTCATCAACTGCGCTACCTGCCGACGTGCCCTCGCCGGCGTTATAGTTTTCGATATGAGATTTCGGAACAAAATACATCGGACCGTTGAATTCGCTGACTTCAGTGAGAAATAAGCCGAAGGTCACGGCGTCGGGTCGTTGCAGGCCGTCCTCCTGGCCCCAAAAGACATAATCGTTGTGCCATGGCCATGCTTCGCCGCAAAAGGCCGACTTCATATTTATCTTGAATTGATATACATAGACACTCTCATTGAATATGACTTCCGCCGTCCTCCGGAAAATGGCGAGCCGCGTCAGATCCGACAAGGTCGCACTGTGAAGATGGTCACCGTGTCGACCCCGCACTGCATTTCCGTGGCTCTCCAGGACTGTTCCTTCATTCTGAGGAAGGGCATCTATCGCTTGCGCGATAGTGGTCATATCGTCGACCGATAAGGCGCATGGCACGGTAACAACGCCGTTGCGGTTGAAAATGGTCAGGTCACGATCACTAAGCATTGCAGCCTCCTTAGATCCGCGCATATGTCGATGAACCATGTATTGGATGGTCGGCCGAATCAGAAACCGGTCGCGTTCCGCCCCTCCAAGATCCGCCGGCAGCCCTCCGGCACTGGGATCCCTACGGCACCGATCCGCCGCGACGCTGAAGTTGAAGGGCAGGCCGAATTTCGCTGTGCCGGTGCCGATCCCCTGCGGCACGACTGCTTCTTGGCATAGGACCGCTAACCCATTCCAATATAACGTTGCCTGATAAAAATCCTCGATATTGCTCAAATTTGAGCAATATTATAAAATTCCGTATTCACCATACTATACGAATTCAGTATCTTCCCGAAAGCTACTAAATCACATCTGTCTGTCAATCGGCGCGCAAGATCGCGTCGGCAGGACGAACGATCACTTCGTTTTTGCCGACCTCAGCCCCCTCGCCGCCCAGCACCGGCCTGATCGCCAGACTTTCCTGACCGTCGGACTCTGCAGCAAGCCGCGCGCCAGGAGGTCCATGGTGGAGACGTGCCCGGTCCCCGCATCGCTATTCAGGGCTGGGGCATCATTCGGTGCTGTTTCGTTGCGATCCTGGCAATGACCCGGTATCTTGTTCGTATTGATGTAAGCATTTGTGAGCCAGCGGTGCGGCCCACGTTGATCCCTGACTTTGGAGAGCATCATGGATGCAGCTGAACAGAAGCCTTCGCTGGAATTCGAGGCTTCGCAAATCGTCAATTCCTACATGGGCTGGTCGGCGGGCGCCGGGCTGATACCGCTCCCGGGCGTCGACCTGGCCGCGATTTCCGGCGTCCAGCTGAAGATGGTTCACTCGCTGTCGAAGCTCTATGGCCTGCCGTTCTCGCGCGACGCCGCGAAGTCGGTCATCGGCGCCCTCGTCGGCGGCGGCGGCGCCGTGGTCCTGAGCGCCCCAATAAGCAGCCTGATCAAGGCCGTTCCCATCGTCGGCCAGATCGCCGGCACACTGACGCAGCCTGCGCTCGCGGCAGCGACCACTTACGCCCTGGGCAAGGTTTTCATCCAGCATTTCGAGACCGGCGGCAACCTGCTGAATTTCAACGCCAACGACCTGCGCGACTATTACGCCGAGCAGCTCGCCGCGGCGCGCGAAGCCAAGCCGGCCACGGCCCAGGCCAGCGCGGCCACGGCCGACTGACGTCCGGTTCCGGCGACCCCGAGTCGTCGGCGCTGTCGAAGTGTCATAGGATCGGCGTTCCCAAAGCCGGGGCGCCGCAGGTTTGGTGGGGTGGGCTCGCGGCCACGAGGGTGCCGGCCTTGCTTGGTCGCGCATGCGATCGACGGAGGCCGTCGGCGATCCATCCGGATCCCCTCAGCCTTCGCTAGGATGCCCGGGAGCCGCCCCGGTCCGGGCATCGGTGGGGAAGAGTGGATCATGACCATTATCATCTACCTCGCCCTCTGCGTCGTGGTGGGGTTCGCGGGGCGCAGGCGCTCGATCGGGTTCGCCGGTTATGTCTTGCTGTCGCTGCTGCTGACGCCGATCGTGCCCCTGTTCTTCCTGCTCGCCACCCAGAAGCGGTTCGTCGAGCAGGAAACTGCGATGCGCCTCTACCAGGCCTATTGCCGGCGCTGCGGCAGCGGAGCGGCTACGGCTGATACGATCCGCACCTGCAATCGCTGCGGGGCACCGCTCTGATGCCGGCGCTGTCGCGCCGACCGCGCCTCCGGGCCTAGACGCATCGTCCAGCTGGACCGGAGAGCATGCCCCTCATCACCATTCTTCGCTCGATCGCCGCGCGCAACCTGCGACGGATCGCGCTGATGGCGATCGTCGCCGGATTGAGCAACGCAGCGATCCTGGCGCTGATCAACATGGCCGCCGACCCCCAGTCCAACAACAGCGGCGACGGCGGCGGCACCGCGGTCCTGGCGCTGATGTTCGTCGGGGTGGTCCTCCTGTACACCTTCTCACAGCGCTTCCTGATGTTCGAGGCGGCAAGGGAGGTCGAGTCCCTGATCCACCGCATCCGCACGCGCCTGGTCGAGGCGGTGCGGCACAGCGAGCTCGCCGACATCGAGCACATCGGCCGAACCCGGATCTACAACGGCCTGGGCAAGGAGATCCAGACGCTGGCCCAGTCCAGCGCGACGCTCGCCCTGATCTTTCAGATGTCCATGCTGGTGCTGTTCACCATGGCCTATCTGGCGTACCTGTCGATGACCGCGTTCCTGCTCGCGGTCGGGTTCGTCGGCGTGGCGATCGTGCTCTATCTCGGCCGGGCGAGGCACGCGAGCAAGGCGGTCCAGGACGCCACCGAGGCGGAGTACGGGCTGGACGTGCTGATGACCGGTATCCTTGACGGGTTCAAGGAGGCCAAGCTCAACGCCCGGCGCAGCGGCGAACTGGTCGAGGACCTGGTGAAGGCCTCGTTGCAGGCCTCCGACTTGCGCATCAAGGCCCATCTCGGCTTCGCCCAGAACCTGATCTTCTCGCAGAACATCTTCTTCCTGCTGCTGGGAACGATGGTCTTCGTCGTGCCGGCCTTGAGCAGCGCCACCGCCTACAGCGACACGCTGCTGAAGACGACGACGGTGATCCTGTTCATCATCGGGCCGCTCGGCGGGCTGGTCGGATCCGTGCCGATCCTGGCCAACGCCAACACGGCGGCCACCCATCTCCTTGAGCTCGAACGCCTGCTGGAGAAGTCGGCCGGGCCGAGGGAGGACTGGGACGGCCAGGCCGCCAGCCCGGCACCGTCGTTCCAGCGGATCGAGCTGCGCGGCGTGACCTTCCATTTCGAGGAAACCCCGGGGCAGTATGCCTTCCAGGTCGGCCCCATCGACCTCACGATCCGGGCTGGCGAGACGATCTTCATCTCCGGCGGCAACGGCTCAGGGAAGTCGACCCTGCTGCGGCTGCTGACGACGCTGTACCTGCCGCAGCAAGGCACCATCTCCGTCGACGGCCGGCCGGTGACCCACGCCAACGCCGTGTCTTACCGGGCCTTGTTTTCGGCGGTCTTCTCGGACTTCCACCTGTTCAAACGGACTTATGGGGTCGACCCGGACGCCGTGGCGGAGGTCGACGAGCTGCTGCGGCTGTTCGAGATCGACGCCAAGACCGGCGTCGCCGGCGACACATTCACGACGGTCGACCTCTCCGCCGGCCAGCGCAAGCGGCTGGCGCTAATCGTGGCGATGCTGGAGCGCCGCCCGATCTGCATCCTCGACGAATGGGCGGCCGATCAGGACCCGATTTTCCGGCAGAAGTTCTACGATGAGCTGCTGCGAATGCTGAAGGATCGCGGCATCACGGTCATCGCGGTCACGCATGACGACCGCTACTACGATCGCGCGGACAGGCGGCTGCACATGGAAGAAGGCAGGATCGTGAGCGTTGGACAGGAGAACGCCCGTGCTTAAGCGCGCCTGGCTTCGCATCCGACGCTACCTGTTCGAGCACGGGCCCGAGGCCGCGGTGTTCGTGGTGATCTTCGCCATCCTGGCGGTCGTGCTGCTGCCACGGATGGTCTTCACCATCCCGTCCGGGCATGTCGGCGTGCTGTGGAAGCGCTTCGGCGGGACGGTGCTGGATCACACGATCGGCGAGGGGATTGCGATCATCCTGCCCTGGGACAGGATCTACATCTACGACCTGCGGCTGCAGCTAATCGACCGCGATTTCGACGTGCTGTCGACGGACGGCTTGAAGGTCACAGTCAACATCGCCTACCGCTTCCAGCTGATCGCGGACAAGGTGCCGCTGCTGCACAAGACCGTCGGCGAAAACTATGCCGACGTGCTGCTGACCGCGGCGATCGGCGCCCGCGCCCGCGACATTTTGGGACAGAACACGCCGGAGGAGATCTATTCGTACCGACGCGCCGAGGTGCAGACCGAGATCCTGAAGGAGATGCAGCAGAGCCTGCTGCAACCGCTCGTCCCGCCCGGGTCCGCCACTCAGGCGCCAAGCGGCTTCATCGAGATCGAGGACGTCTTCATCCGGTCGATCAAGCTGCCGCCCACGGTCGAGGAGGCGATCGACCGCAAGAACCAGATGCAGCAGCGCAGCCTGGAATATGACTATCGCCTGCTGCTCGAGGCGAAGGAGAGCGAGCGAAAGCGCATCGAAGCGCGCGGCATCAAGGAATTCCAAGACATCGTCTCGCAAGGGATCACCGAAGGCTATCTCAGGTGGCGCGGCATCGATGCGACCCAGGCTCTCGCCAACTCGCCGAACAGCAAGATCGTCGTGAGCGGCGGCGGCAAGGACGGGCTGCCGATCATCCTCGGCAACACCGACAACCCAGCCGTGGTCGCGCCGCCCCCCGCCGGGACGAGTTCGCCGGCGACATCGGGAGCATCGATCGTCGTGCCATCGTCACCCGCGGCGCAGGCCCCGCCCCCGCCCGCCGCCGCCGATCAAGCCGGTTCGACGGATCTGCTTCCGCGCGATCCGCTCAACGCCCACTAGACCGGGGCGCATGAATGACGAAGGGCGCCAGGACGGAGTTCGACCGCAGACGCGGCGTCAGGTTCGTCGCAGCGGTGCTGCTGCTTGCCATCGGCTGGATCGGCGGCACCGGCCTGGGTCGGGCGGCCGGGACGCCCCCAGCCGACGCGGACGGAGAGACCGATCAGGTCCTGCTGCGGCTGGGCGGGGATGAGATCATAGCGATGACCATCGCCACGCCGCTCGCCCGGAGCTTCCTGGAACGGAAGGGCGCCCATGCCATCGGCATCATCCCGGCGCCGCCGCCCTGGACCACCGAGATCTCCGGACGCATGGGGAACGGCAATCGGGTGTCGATCCTGGTTCGCGTCGCGTCGACCGAGGAGGCGTTCCGCCTGCTCAATGCCGGCGAGATCGACATCGCCATGGCCGGGCGACAACCCTCGTCGCAGGAGGCCGGCGCCATGCCGATGCTCGGTCATCAGGATGGCTCGAACGACGCCGCCGCCGCGATCGCGCGCGCCGCCGCCTTGATCGCGGTCCATCCCGGCAATCCGGTCGGGACGCTGAGCTTCCGGCAGCTCCACGACATCTATGCTGGGACGGTGACGGATTGGGCCGAACTCGGCGGCAGGCCGGGCCCGATCCATGCGCTCACCCGGCAGGAAGGATCGACGACGCGCCAGCTGTTCGACAGCGTCGTCCTGGGATCGACGCCGGTGGCGACCACGGTCCGCCAGTTCGCCACCTTCGAGGAGATGCGGTCAGTCGTGGCAGGCGACCCGAACGCAATCGGCTACTTCGTGGTTCCCGAGGTGCTGAAGACGGTGCGCGTCACCGTCGGCGAGGACACCAAGGTGTCCCCGCCGGACAGCTACCAGCTGACCAGCGGCGACTATCCCCTGAGCCAGATACTGTACCTCTACCGCGACCCCCGGGGCGCCAATGCCGACGTCTCGGCCTTCTTCGATCAGGCGCTCGAGGTGTCGTCCCAGTTCACCATCACCTCCGCCGGGCTGTCGGAGCTGAGCCCGACCCTGATCCTGCCGAGCGGCGAGCGTCGCAGTTCCGGGCGCTACGAGGAATTGACCCGCAACGCCCTGCGCATCAGCACGACGATCCGATTCGACGACGGCACGACGATGGTGGACGGCACGGCCAGCAACGACCTCGACCTTCTGGCACGGTATCTCCGCATGCTGCAGGTGCGTGGCGACCATCTCGTGCACATCGCCTTCTCCGAGGGAAGTGGCGATCCGGTCGTAGACGAGCGGGTCTCACGCCAGCTCGGCGAGATCGTCGCGACGGAACTGCGGCGTCGGCTGGTTGCGCCCGGCGACGTCGTCGCGCTCGGCGCGCAGAGGCCGCTCGTCGAGGACGATACGCCGGTCGGGCGCAGGATCAATCGTCGCGTGGAGACCTGGATCCGGCCCTGATGCTGCTCAGGAGGGCTGCGATGCCACGTCGGCCCCCGCCATCAGTGCCAGCGCGTCGAGCCCGGCGACCGTGACGCTGTCGGTCCGCGCCACCAGCGTCCGGCCGTCGCGCAGCCGCAGGTTGAGCATCCGCTGCCCGGGATGCAGCAGCCGGAGGCCGGCGCCCAGCGCCACCCCCACCGGTCCGATGACGGACCCGACGGTCCAGGCCCAGCCGGTGGCGCTCAGCAGGCGCTGCTCCTGGCGGTCCGGCCAGCCCAGCACCGCTACGACCTCGGCGTCGAGGATGACCTGTTCCCCGCCCGGCGCGACGAAACCGAAACGTCCGTCCGGCCCGAGGCGGCGGATCCGGACGAGGCCGACGCCGAAGTCGCCACCGAGCAGTTCGAGCCGTCCGCCCGCCACGAGCTTCATCCGCTCGGCAGGGGTGCCACGGGGTCTGCCGCCCAGGGTTTTCCGGGCCACGTCCGTCAGCGTCGAGACCATCGCGCGGCCGCGGTCGGCGACCGTCCGGGTCGGGCCGGGCGCGTCCGCGGTGGCGGCCGCCGGTTCGACGGCCACGCCGGCCGGCTGGTCGAGCTTGACGGCCACGCCGGCCGGCCGGTCGAGCTTGACGGCCTTGCCGGTCGGCCGATCGGGCTCGCCGAGCGGATCGTTCTGGATGGTGCTGCGCTTCGCCATGGCGGTTTCCCCAACTCAAGTCGTTCATTCAAGGCATCGCGACAATCTCGGCCGCGGGCGCGGGGCCGTCGCCGGCTTTGCGGCACCGCCCTCGTGGTTGGCGATCGCGATGACACGCAAGTCCATCATGGGGCAGCCTCAATTCACCACGGTGGTCACGGTGTTGGACACGGGCAGGGCATTCAGCGATGTGCTGAGCGCCACCAGCCGGCGCAGCAGGGTGAAGATGCTGATCGTGGACGTCGCCTGCATCGGGATGCTGTACCGCGTGCCACGATAGACCACGGAGACGAAGTCGTCTGCGCTGGCCGAGTCCGTGTTGACGACGAACAGCCGGTCGGCCAAGGCGCTCGATCCGGGCGACCTGGCGTCGGGGGTGATGAGTTCGACCGCCGTGCCGTTCTTCGTCAGCGCGCCGAGGAAATGGATGATGTCGAGGGTCGAGCGGGCATAGATCCTGACCTCCGTGGTGCCGTGCGAATCCGCGGATGCGCCGCCCTGCCGGGTGAAGCTGACCGGGTCCGCCGCCGACGATGCGCCCGGTGCCGCCGCCCTGACCGTGTCGCAGCCCGGTCCGGGGGCAGCCGAAGCCCGCCCGCCCCCCGATGCCAGCGAGGGATCGAAGCACATCACGGC
>NZ_JBYRFX010000757.1:0-4643 GCF_057815775.1 Inquilinus sp. | reverse complement strand
CGCTTCGACCTGCTGTCCGCCCATCGGGATGGAGTCAAGGCGATCCTACGCGACCTGCGGCTCGACCCGCTGTCGGCGCTGATCCAGGCCCGCCAGCTCGAACTGTCGATGCGCTGGACCCTGCAATCCGCCGGCATCCCGACCAGGGGCCTGCTGGGCCGGGCCCGGGTGCGGGCGCTCGGCCTGGTCTATCTGCTGGTGCTGCGCATCTGGGAGAAGGACGATTCGCCGGAGCTCGACCGCACCATGAAGGCGCTGGACCAGCGCCTGCGCCAGGCCGAGCAGTGGCAGAACAGCTTCGGTCGCAGCCGCGCCGCGCGGGCCGTCGACGCACCGGCCAACACGGAAGCCACGGCGGCCGTGCAGGGGCAGGAGCCGACGCTGCACTGAGAGCCCGTTTGGTAATGCTACTGGCGCGGCCGCCTGACGGCGGTTTCTCCGCTTCCGGTGCTCACGGAACCAAACGTCCGCTGCGCGCCGGTTCTCGAAACCACCGCCAACCGACTCTCGCCAGCGCATTTCCAAACAGACTCTGAGTGACGGCTTTGTTGCAGTGCACAATTTTCCTTTTGCGACAGGGGCACCGCGTGTAAGGTGCTGCATTCTTGTGCAACCGGGAGTTGGGCGATGACCAAGGTTCCGCCGGTCTGGGACGTCGATTTCAGCAAGGTGCTGGGCGAATTCAAGCTGCCGGGCGTCGATGTCGACGCCGTGCTGCAGGCTCAGCGCAAGAATATCGAGGCGCTGACGGCCGCCAACCGCACCGCCGCCGAAGGTGTGCAGGCCTTCGCCCGCCGCCAGGGCGAGATCCTGCGTCAGAACTTGGCCGAGCTGCAGGCGCAGTTTTCCTCCGTCGCCACCCCGGGCGCGCCGCAGGAGAAGCTGGCGAAGCAGACCGAGCTGGCCAAGGCCGCCTTCGAAAAGGCGATCACCGACATGAAGGAACTGGCCGAGCTGCTGGCCAAGTCCAACACCGAGGCCGCCGAGATCGTCAGCAAGCGCGTCAGCGCCAGCTTTGACGAACTCAAGACCGTGCTGAAGGCCCCGGCCGCCAAGCGCTGATCCCGGCTTCTTACGCGAATCGAAAGGCCGCCTCCGGGCGGCCTTTTGCATTCCGTGCCGGCTTGCCCTGCCGGATTCCGCGCGGCAGTCTGCGGCCTGCAACGCAGAGGGCAGCATGACCATCAGCTACGACGATTTCGCCAAGGTCGACATCCGCGTCGGCACCATTGTGGCGGTCGACCCGTACCCGGAAGCGCGCCGGCCGGCCTACAAGCTGACGGTCGACCTGGGGCCCGAGATCGGACAGAAGCGCAGCTCGGCCCAGCTGGTCGCGCTGTACACGCCCGACGCGCTGCTGGGCCGGCAGGTTGCGGCCGTCGTGAACTTCCCGCCGAAGCAGATCGGCAAGTTCATGTCCGAGATCCTGGTGCTGGGCTTCCCCGATGCCGACGGCAATGTCGTGCTGGCGGCGATCGAGCGGCCGGTGCCGAATGGTGGGCGCTTGTACTAGGCCTGGAGCCGGTCGTAGCCCTTGGCCCGGTAGATCGCGGTCGAGATCAGCCAGCTGGCGATGAAGATGCCGACGACGGCGAAGCCGAAATTGGCGAGGTTGTCGTTCAGGCCGCCGATGATGTCCCAGACCCCGCCTTCCAGCCCCAGCTTGTCGCCGATCAGCCCCAGGGCCTCGATGCCGCCGATGAAGATGGCGACGACGACCGACGCGGCCGTGATCGTCAGATTGTACCAGAGCTTGCGGACCGGATTGTCGAACGCCCAGCCGTAGGCACCAGTCATCAGCGCGCTGTCGGTCGTGTCCATCAGCGACATGCCGGCGGTGAACATGGCCGGGAACACCAGGATCGTCCAGAACGACAGGCCCTGCGCCGCCTGGGTGGCGGAGATGCCGAGCAGCCCGATCTCGGTGGCGGTGTCGAAGCCCAGCCCGAACAGGAAGCCGATCGGGTACATGTGCCAGGACCGGGAGACGACCCGGAACAGCGGCCGGAACAGGCGGGCCAGCAGGCCGCGGCCGGCCAGCAGCATGTCGAGATCCTCGTCGACGATCCGCTCGCCACGCCGCGCCCGGCCGAAGGCCGACCAGATGCCCTTCATGATGAACAGGTTGGCCAAGCCGATGACCAGCAGGAACAGGGCCGACACCACGGTGCCGATCACGCCGCCGATCTCGTGGAACTGGTCCAGCCGGCCCTGCAGAGTCGCCGCCGTCGCGGCGATGGCGATCGAGGCCAGGATGACGATCGAGGAATGCCCCAGCGAGAAGAAGAAGCCGACGGAGTAGGGGGCCTTGCCCTCCTGCATCAGCTTGCGCACGACGTTGTCGATGGCGGCGATATGGTCGGCGTCGAAGGCGTGCCGCAGGCCGAACATATAGGCCAGGAAGGCGGTGCCGAGCAGCGCCGGCCGGTCGGCGAAGGCGGTCCAGGCCCAGATCCAGGCCGCGATATTCGCCGCGATCAGCAGGCCATAGGTCGTGCCGACCTTGGTCTTGATCCGCGCCGGCTGGTCGTCGAAGGGGCTCAGCATCGGTGTCCCTCCAGGCCGGCGCCTGCCGGTCCCGCCTCATGCGTCATGTCAGTCTTTCGGATGCGTGTGCAGATGCGGGTGGTCGTGCGGGTGCTCATGCCCCGCCGGGCCATGCGTGTGGGCGCCGGCCTCCAGCGTGACCGGCACGAAGCTGACCTGGCCATGCTTGACGCCGCGCTCGGCGATCACCGTCTTCGCAAAGTCCCGCACCGCCGAGGCCTCGCCGCGCAGGACTGACACTTCGAGGCATTCGTCGTGGTCGAGATGGACATGCATCGTCGCGACCTGCAGGTCGTGGCGATGGTGATGTGCATCCGTCAGCCGGCGCGACAGCTCGCGGGTGTGGTGATTGAAGACATAGGACAGCGTGGCCATGCACTGGCCGGACAGGCCGTGGTCGATGCGGGCGCGCTCCAGCCCCAGGCGCACCAGGTCGCGCACCGCCTCGGACCGGTTGGCGTAGTGGTAGCGTGTCTCGAACTCCGCCAGCTCGGCCGCCAACTCCTCGGACAGGCTGATCGTCAGCCGCTCCATCGCTCGATTCCCGTCCGGTGTATGATGTTCTGTCAGAATCAGCATACATCCGACATTTTGCCGATCGCAAGATGGCCGGGGGCGGGTGCCTGATCGAGATTGACGCAGCGCCGGGTCCCGCCGATCATTCCCGCGGTCGCAAGATCAGCCATACCTTCCGCGTGACTGGCGAAACGGGGAGTACCCCGAGGAAGCGCGGAAGACCGTCTCGATGCCGTTCGCCTGGGCAGCCTTCTCCGGAAGCTGGTCGGCGATTCCTTTGTGTCCCGGGCATCGAAACGAAGATCACCATGCAGCACCAACCCGAACCCGTCCCCGCCGATCTCGACCCCCGCGCCGTGCTGGAAGCGGCCGACCCCGAAGCGTCGGCGATTCTCGAGCGCGAGGAGCGGCGGCAGCGCCAGGGCCTGACCCTGATCGCCTCGGAAAACCATGCCTTCCCCGAGATCCGGCCGATGCTCGGCTCGGTCTTCGCCGACAAATACGCCGAGGGCATTCCGTTCCGCCGCTACTATGGCGGCAACGCCCATGCCGACGAGATCGAGGCGCTGGCCCAATCCCGCGCCAAGGCGCTGTTCGGGGCCGAGCACGCCAATGTCCAGCCGCTGTCGGGGTCGCCGATGAACCAGGCGGTGTATTTCGGTCTGCTCGACCCCGGCGACACCATCCTGGCGATGGACCTGTCGCATGGCGGCCACCTGACCCATGGCGCGCCGGTCTCGGCCATGGGCCGGATCTTCCGGTTCGTGCGCTATGGCACCCTGCCGGGCGGCGGCTTCGACTTCGACGCGATCCGCGAGATCGCCCGGCGCGAGAAGCCGAAGCTGCTGATCACTGGCTTCTCCTCCTACCCGCGCGACATCGACTACGCCGCCTTCAAGGCGATCGCCGACGAGGTCGGGGCGATCACCATGGCAGATGTCTCGCATATCGGCGGGCTGATCGCGGGCCGGTCGCTGCCGAACCCGGTCGCCGCCGGCTTCGACGTCGTCACCACCACGACACACAAGACGCTGCGCGGCCCGCGCGGCGGGCTGATCCTGTGCCGCGAGCCGTTCCGCAAGCCGATCGACCAGGCGGTGTTCCCCGGCCTGCAAGGCGGCCCGCACATGGACCAGGTGGCGGCGCTGGCCACTGCCCTGCATTTGGCGGCGCAGGAGGAGTTCCAGGCCTATAGCCGGCGGGTGCTGGACAATGCGAAGGCCCTCGCGGTCGCGCTGGCGGCGCGGGGCGCCCAGCTCGTCACCGGCGGCACCGACAACCATTTGATGGTGGTCGACGTTGCCGCCAGCTTCGGCATCGATGGCGACGAGGCGCAGCAGCGGCTGGACCGCATCGGCCTGGTCTCGAACAAGCAGGTGGTGCCGGACGACACTCGCCCGCCGCTGCGCCCCTCCGGCCTGCGGCTGGGCACGCCGGCCGTCACCACCCGTGGCATGCGCGAGGGCCAGATGCGGAT
The DNA here is from genome assembly GCF_057815775.1 of Inquilinus sp. Lineage (NCBI taxonomy): Bacteria > Pseudomonadati > Pseudomonadota > Alphaproteobacteria > Rhodospirillales > Rhodospirillaceae > Inquilinus > Inquilinus sp. The sequence continues at coordinate 103 of NZ_JBYRFX010000757.1, read as the reverse complement.
GCTGGCCGATCTGGTGATCGACGCCGTCACCGGCGCCCGACCGGAGCCGGCGCTGGCGAATGCGGTGCGCGATGTCGCGAGGCGTTTCCCGATTCCGGGGTGA
>NZ_JBYRFX010000756.1:0-2008 GCF_057815775.1 Inquilinus sp. | reverse complement strand
CCGGCATCCATCACGCCCGCGCCGCCGGTGCGCTGCTGGCGCCGGACAACCCGCTGCCGTCCAACTACAAATGGGTGCCGATCGCCTATCACGGCCGCGCCTCCTCTGTCCGCGCCAGCGGCGGGGAGGTGCGGCGGCCGCAGGGCCAGCGCGCGCCGCGCAGCGGCGGTGACGGGCGGCCGAGCTTCGGCCCGTCGCAGCTGCTGGATCTCGAGCTGGAGATGGGCTTCTACATCGGCCCCGGCAACGAGCTCGGCGACCCGATCCCGGTGGCCGAGGCGGGCGAGCGGATCGTCGGCTTCTGCCTGCTGAACGACTGGTCGGCGCGCGACATCCAGCGCTGGGAGATGTTCCCGCTCGGGCCGTTCCTCGGCAAGAGCTTCAGCACGACAGTCTCGCCCTGGGTGGTCACTTCGGATGCGCTGCTGCCGTTCCGCACGCCGGCCATGGTGCGGCCGGAGGGCGACCCGGCGCCGCTCGACTATCTGCTGGATGACGCGGACCAGGCGACTGGCGGGCTGGATGTCGAGCTGACGGTGTGGCTGACCACCGCCCGGATGCGGGCGGAGGGGCAGGGGCCGACCGTCATCATCACCTCCAATGCGCAATACCTGTACTGGACGCCGGCGCAGATGGTGGCGCATCACAGCTCCGGCGGCTGCAACCTGCTGCCGGGGGACCTGCTGGGCACCGGCACCATCTCCGGCCCGACCCGGGCGCAGCTCAGCAGCCTCCTGGAGCTGACCATGGGCGGGCGCGAGCCGGTGACGCTGCCCAACGGCGAACAGCGCGGCTTCCTGGTCGATGGCGACCAGATCACCTTCACCGCCCGGTGCCGGCGCGACGGCTTCGCGCCGATCGGCTTCGGCGCCTGCACCGGCACCATCATCCCCTGACCCCGAGACCGGATTCATGGCCAAGCTCATCGACATCTCGATCCCGCTGGAAAACGACGTTCCGGCCGACCCGCCGCAGCAGAAGGTGTCGATTACCTATCGCGCCCATGCCGAGACGGCGAAGGACATCGCCTCGATCTTCCCGGGCCTGACGCCGGAGCAGCTGCCCGAGGGGATGGGCTGGGCGGTCGAGACCGTCACCATCTCGACCCACAACGGCACTCATCTCGACGCGCCCTGGCACTATCACCCGACGATGGATGGCGGCAAACGCGCCATCACCATCGACGAGGTGCCGCTGGAGTGGTGTTTCCAGCCCGGCATCAAGCTGGATTTCCGCCATCTGCCGGACGGCCACATCGTCACCCCGGCCGAGATCGATGCCGAGCTGGACCGGATCGGCCACACGCTCAAGCCGCTCGAGATCGTGCTGGTCAACACCCGGGCCGGGTCGCGCTACGGCGAGGCCGACTACATCCACACCGGCTGCGGCATGGGCCGCGACGCCACGCTGCACATGCTGAACCAGGGCATCCGCCTGGTCGGCACCGATGGCTGGAGCTGGGATGCGCCGTTCAGCCACACGGCGAAGCGCTTCATCGAGACCGGCGATGCCAGCCTGATCTGGGAAGGCCACAAGGCCGGCCGCGACATCGGCTATTGCCACCTGGAGAAGCTGCACAATCTGGAGGCGCTGCCGTCCAAGGGCTTCACCGTCAGCTGCTTCCCGGTGAAGATCCGCGCCGCCTCGGCCGGCTGGACCCGGGCGGTGGCGATCCTGCCGGATTAGGGTCGGTTCGCGGGGGCGGCGGCCGCGACGCCGCCCCGCGGAAGGCGGCGCTGACCGCCCGCAGCACCTCGCGTGACCGGGCGTCGGTCGGCCGGGCATGCAGCACGATGGCGGAGGGCGGCAGGGCCGGCAGGCCGACTGCGCCGCCGACATCGATCGCCCCGACCGGGGCGACGCGATAGGCCAGGGCGGCCACGCCCAGCCCGGCGCTGACCGCTGCCGCCACCGCCATCACGCCGCCGCCGACGAACACCTCGGTCCAGGGCTGGCCGGCCTCGTCCAGCACCTTGACCGCGATGCTGCGCACGCCGCAGGGCGCGGC
>NZ_JBYRFX010000755.1:0-2982 GCF_057815775.1 Inquilinus sp. | reverse complement strand
GCGGCCGGCGCCGTCGGGTCGATGGTGACCCAACTCGCCAAAGAGGCCGGCGCCCATGTCATTGGCACCGGGCGCGCCGCCGACCGTCAGGCGGCGCTCGACTTCGGCGCACAGGCATTCGTCGACCTCGACAACGACGTCCTGGAAGATATCGGCGCCGTCGACTTGGTGTTCGATGTCATCGGCGGGGATATCGGCAAGCGGTCCGCGAGCCTGGTCCGGGCCGGGGGAACGCTGGTGTCTGTCACCGGGCCGGTCGAGGTGAGGCCGACCGACGGCCTGGCGGTCGATTTCGTCGTCGAGGCCGATCGGGCCCAGCTGACCGAGATCGTCCAGCGGGTGCGGGACGGACGTCTGCGACCGCATATCGGCACCGTCGCGACCCTCGACGATGCCGTCGCCGCCTTCAACCGGACCGAGCGACGGCCGGGCAAGACAATCATTCGCGTCCGCCCCTAACCGACACACGCCGATCGATACACGCGGCCGGCCGGCGCTGTCCGGGACGGCCGGCTGCGCCCTCTTGGACGCGCCCGGGACATCCCGGGCAGCGATCTCTGGCTCCTGGCATGAGATCCCGAACAGATCCCATCCCAGCAGCACTTCCGGAAGAGAGAGCGGAACAGCTCTCTGACTTCAGTCCGTCTCTTGACCTGTAGAAATCACGAAGATCAACGGAACCATCATGACCAACGCCGTCATCGACTGTATTTTGAGCCGCAGCGCTGCCAAGTATTACGACCCCTCCGCCAGCTTGAGCGATGATCAGATCCGTGAGCTGGTGCGGATCGGCACCACCGCGCCGACATCCTTCCACCTGCAGAACTGGCGCTTCATCGCCGTGCGCACGCCGGAAGCCAAGGCCCGGCTGAAGCCGATCGCCTGGAACCAGCCTCCCATCACCGAGGCGGCGGTCACCTTCATCATCTGCGGCCAGTTGGCGGATTCCAGCGTGATCCCGGAGCGCCTGGCACCGCTGGTGGCAGCGGGCATCATGCCGGCGGCGCTGGTGCCGGAATGGGAACTGCCGGCACGCGGCCTGTACCTGGAGTACCCGCAGCGCCAGCGGGACGAGGCTGTGCGCTCCGGCGCCATCGGCGCGACGGCGATCATCTATGCGGCCCGCTCACTGGGCCTGGGGTCGACGCCAATGATCGGTTTCGACGCCGAAGCGGTGCACCGCGAGTTCGGGCTGGCCGAGGACGAGGTGCCGGTCATGCTGCTGTCCGTCGGTGCGGAGCGTCCGGGAAACTGGCCGCAGAAGCCGCGCCGCCCGGTGGCCGAAGTGCTGGACCTCGTCTGACGTTCCGTGAAATCAGGACCTTGTGGAGACTATGATGGCAAGAGCCGAGGCTCTCAAGCCGGCGCAGGTGCCGGCCGATTCCAAGCCGACTCTCGATACGTTCACCCGGAACATCGGCTTCACCCCGAACATGCTGGCGACCTTCGCGCAGAGCCCGATCGCCTTCAACGCATGGGGCAGTCTGCTCGGCTCCCTGAGCAAGGCGCTCGACGTCAAGACGCGGGACAGCATCGGCCTCGCCGTCTCCGAGGTGAATGGCTGCAACTACTGCCTGACGGTCCACAGCTTCACGGCCGAGCACATGGCCAAGCTGCCGGCCCATGAGATCATTCTTGCCCGCAAGGGCCATGCCAGCGACCCGAAGCGGGATGCCGCAATCCAGTTTGCGCGCAAGGTCATCGAGACCCGGGGCCATATCGGAGACGCCGATCTGAAAGCCGTGCGCGATGCCGGCCACACGGATGCGAATGTCATGGAGATCGTCGCGCTGGTGGCCATGTACTCGCTGACGAACTTCTTCAACAACGTGTTCGATCCCGACAAGGACTTTCCTGCCGTTACACCGGCTGGCTCGATCTGAATTCCATCCAGCCGCATAAGCGCAACGCTAGAGCCGGATGCTCCCCGCATCTTTGGGAATGCGCCTGGGCTCTTCGTTGTGCCGATGAGGTGAGCGCACTGTATTCTCCGGAGTGAAGGCGTGAACCAGTCGCAGAAGGTCGTTGTCGTCACAGGTGCATCACAGGGCATCGGCGCCGAAGTCGTAAAGGCATTCCGAAAGCTCGATTACCGCATTGTCGCAACCTCACGTTCGATCAAGCCGTCGAGCGATGAAAACATCCTGAGTGTCGCCGGCGACATTGGCGATCCCATAACGGCCCAGCGTGTCATTTCCGAAGCCATCTCGCGATTTGGCCGGGTCGATACCCTGGTGAACAACGCCGGCGTATACATCGGAAAGCCATTCACCGAACACACCACCGAAGACTACGACGCCGTCATGAATGTGAACATGGCGGGCTTCTATCACATCACGCAACGCGCGATCGCCGACATGGAACGGCATTCGAGCGGCCATGTGGTGAGCGTCACGACCAGCATAGACCAGGTTGCGATCAGTGGGATCCACTCGGTCTTGGCGGCTATGACCAAGGGGGGCCTCAATGCCGCCACCAAGTCACTGGCGATCGAGTACGCGAAGAAAGGCATTCGCGTGAATGCCGTTGCGCCTGGAAACATCAAGACACCGATGCACGCGCCTGAACATCACGCGGCGCTCAGTGCCTTCCAGCCTGTCGGACGCATGGGTGAAGCAAGCGATATCGCCAGCGCCATCCTGTTTCTCGACTCCGCACCATTCATCACCGGGGAAATTCTGCACGTCGACGGTGGGCGATCCCGTTCTCGCGCCCGGTCCGGCGGACGTTGTGTGCCGACGGGACGAGTTGAGACAGCGGGATGTCGCGAATGATCGTCGTCATGGTCGCTCTCCATTGGCAAAACCACCGCGCCTTCCCCCGGCAAGCGGGGTGGGCGGCGGAGAGCGGCCGGCAGGCCCGCCGAGGGAGGCGGTCCGCACCCAATCGGCGCGGTCGTGGCCGTGCGCGAGGTGAGTGCCAGGGCCGAAACGAAGTGGAGGACGCGCGGAGCGCGTTGCAGACCGGCGCGGCGGGCCTATA
>NZ_JBYRFX010000754.1:0-3256 GCF_057815775.1 Inquilinus sp. | reverse complement strand
TCACCGGACCATAGCCGCGGATCTTCGCCGTCAGCGTGCCCTGCGGCTGCAGCTTGTCGTCGAGGTCGAGCGAGCCGCCGGCATCGATCTGCAGCGGCCCCCAGCGCAGTGCCAGCTGGTCGACCCGCAGCTTGCCGCCGGCGTCGCGCCAGGCGGTCAGTTCGGGGGCGGTGGCGGCCTTGGGCAGGGTGCCCAGCACGGTCAGCCGCCCCGCCACCATGTCGACCCTGCGGCCGAGCGTGGCCAGGCCGAGATCCGGTGTCTCCACCCCCTCGATGTCGAGCGACAGCGCGGCCCCGGCCCCGGCCTCATCCGGCGCCTTGTCGGCGGCCAGGTTGATCCGCGACACCGGCAGCGGCGCCTGCAGCATCCCACCGGCGAGTTCGATCTGCGACAGGGTCAGCAGCAGGCGCGTCGGCTTGCCGGCCAGGCCGATGCGGGCGCTGCCGCTGCCGGCCCCCATCACCTGGGCGGTCAGCGCCGGACTGCCCGGCAGGGTGATGTGCTGCGGCGGCGAGATGGCGAAGCTGATATCCGGCAGGGCCCACGGCTTGGCGGTGGCGACCAGCCCGGCGGCGTCCCAGGCCAGCCCGTCGACGCGATGCAGGCTCGGCGTCCGAGATTCGACGGTGAAGGTCAGCGGGAAGCCGTCGACCCGCAGCGTGCCGGGATCGACCGTGACCCCCGGCGGCGGGTTTGCGGCGAAGGCCTGCGCCTGCGTCTGCACCTTGCCCGCGGCCCAGTACCATCCCCCGGTCCAGCCGGCGGCGACGAGGACGACGAGGGCGGCGGGGATGGCGACGATGCGGCGCATGATGATCCCGGGCAATGGTACAGGCGGAGGTACAGGCCGGCCACGTGGCCGCGCGACGGGCCACCTGTCAAGCCGAAGCCGCAAAACGCGACACGACGCCCCTCCCCTTCGCAGCTGCAAAACGCTACATGTTGTGGATGGCCGATGGTCACTCCGACTGGAAGACACCGAACCTGCCGCTGACCCCGGGCGCGCCGCTCTGGGTGTTCGGCTATGGCTCTCTGATGTGGAATCCGGGCTTCCCGCATCTCGAGCGGCAGCACGCGGTGCTGCACGGCTATCACCGCCGCTTCTGCGTGCTGTCGCATTACTATCGCGGCACGCCGGAACGGCCTGGGCTGGTGCTCGGGCTCGACCGCGGTGGCTCCTGCCGCGGCATGGCCTTCAAGGTGGCGCCCGACGATGTCGAGGCCGTGGTCGCCTATCTCTGGGAGCGCGAGATGGTCACCGGCGTCTACCGGCCGAGCCTGAGGCAGATCCGCCTGCCAGCCGATTCCGAGAATGGCGGCCCAGTCACCGCCTGCTGCTTCCTGGCCGATCGCCACCACCGCCAGTATTGCGGCGCGCTGGCGCCGGAGGAGACGGTGGCGATGATCCGCACCGGCGTCGGCATCGGCGGGCCGAACCGCGACTACCTCTTGAACACGGTCGAACATCTGCGCGAACTGGGCATCCATGACGGCGCCCTGTCCGCCCTGGCCGACCGGGTGGCGGCGGAACCCGCCTGAGCGCCTATTCCGCCGGTGGCACTGCCCCACGATCGCGGATCTCACCCAGCCGGTCGTAGATGCCGAACACGACGACATAGATCTCGCACAGCACCCGCCAGCCCAGCAGGACGGCGATGGTGCCGACGATCGCCAGCAGCGCACCCAAGATCCCACCACCCAGGCTGAACGTGGCGAACAGGGATCGCAGGCCGGCCAGCACGATCAGGATGATGCCGATCCAGTACAGGAACTTGATCAAGGTCGGCGAAATCAGCTTTTCGAATGTGGTCAGGTCGGAAAACTTCATGAAATGCCCCTCCGGAATGCCGGCCCCGCCCCCGGGGTCCGGTGCCACGCGCTACCCGCAGCGCGAATAGCCGCAATTCAGGCAGGTGTCGCAGCCCTCCTGCCGGATCAGGGTGGGATGCCCGCATTTCGGGCAGGACAAGCCCAGCGGCCGCACCGGCGCCTCTGCCGCCGCCGTCACCTCGACTGCGACCTCCGGCACCAGGTCCTGCGACTGTTCCAGGAAGCCGGTGGCCAGCATGTGCCGTTCGATCGTCCCGCCGATCGCGGCCAGCAGCGACGGCACATACCGGCCGCCCATCCACTGCCCGCCGCGCGGGTCGAACACCGCCTTCAGCTCCTCGACCACGAAGGCGACGTCGCCGCCGCGGCGGAACACGGCGCTGATCATCCGGGTCAGCGCCACGGTCCAGGCGTAGTGCTCCATGTTCTTCGAGTTGATGAAGATCTCGAACGGCCGGCGCTGGCCGTCGATGACGGTGTCGTTGAGGGTGACGTAGATGGCATGGTCACTGTCCGGCCAGCGCAGCTTGTAGGTCTCGCCCGGCAGCACCTCGGGCCGCGCGGCCGGTGCCCCCGGTGCCGGCTCCTCTGCCGCCCGGGTCTCCGAGGCCCTTGGCCGGGCCTCCAGCACCGCCCCGGTGATCGGGTTGGGCCGGTAGGTGGTGCAGCCCTTGCAGCCCAGCGCATAGGCCTGGCGATAGATGTCCTTGAAGTCCTCGAAGGGCAGGTCTTCCGGACAGTTGATGGTCTTGCTGATCGAGCTGTCGATGTGCTTCTGCGCCGCCGCCTGGATGGCGAGGTGGTCGGCCGGCGCCAGGGTCTGGGCGTCGACGAAATACTCGGGCAGCGGCGCGTCGGCGCCGTGGATCTCGTGGAACAGGCGGTAAGCGTAGTTCTCCACCACCTCCGCCCGGCGGCTGCCGTCGGGCAGCAGCATGGTGCGGGTGTGGGTCCAGGCGAACACCGGCTCGATGCCGGAGGCGACGTTGCCGGCGAACAGCGAGATCGTTCCGGTCGGCGCGATCGAGGTCACCAGCGCGTTGCGGATGCCGTGCTGCGCGATCAGGGCCCGGATGTCCTCCGGGAGTTCGGCGATGCCTGGCGCGGACAAATAGCGGTCGCGGTCGAACAGCGGGAACGCCCCCTTCTCCACCGCGATCTCGGCCGAGGCGCGATAGGCGTGGCGCTGGATCGCGCCGAGCCAGTCCTCGGTCAGGGCGACCGATTCGTCCGAGCCGTAGCGCACCCCCATCATCAGGAACGCGTCGGCCAGGCCGGTAACGCCAAGGCCGATGCGCCGCTTGGCCTTGGCCTCGGCCGCCTGTTCCGGCAGCGGGAAGCGCGAGACATCGACGACATCGTCCATCAGCCGGATCGCGACCGGCACGGTCTCGGCCAGCGCGTCATGGTCGAACCGCGCCTG
>NZ_JBYRFX010000753.1:0-3455 GCF_057815775.1 Inquilinus sp. | reverse complement strand
CGGCGATGTCGGGCCGAAATTCATCGACTGGACCTGGAAGTCGGTCACCGACAACGGCAAGATCTACGCTGTGCCCTGGGACAGCGGCCCGATGGGCCTGCTGTACCGCGCCGATGTGTTCGAAACCCACGGCCTGACCGTCCCCGAGACCTGGGACGACTACGCCGAACAGGCGATCAAGCTCAGCACCAAGGCGCCGGGCACCTATCTCTGCGATTTCGGCGCCTCCGACGCCGGCTGGGTCTGCGCCGTGCTGTGGCAGGCCGGCTGGCGGCCGTTCCATCTCGACGGCACCAACATCCAGATCGCGATCAACAGCGACGTCGCCAAGAAATGGGCCGGCTACTGGCAGAAGCTGATCGACGCCAAGGCGATCGACACCAAGCCGATGTGGACGACCGAGTGGTTCGCCAACCTGGACAACGGCACCTACGCCTCCTGGGTCACGGCCGCCTGGGCGCCGGTGCTGATGCAGCAGTCGATGAAGAAGAGCTTCGGCAAGTGGCGCGCGTCGCCGATGCCGCAATGGGAGAAGGGTGGCAAGATCACCTCGAACTGGGGCGGGTCGACCTTCGCCGCCTTCACCAGTTCGAAGCACCCGAAGGAAGCCGCGCTGTTCGCCCAGTTCATGGGCAGCGACCCGGAGGCGTCGCGGCTGTGGAACACCGGCCAGTTCCTGTTCCCGGTGCTGAAGGACCTCGTCGGCGACAAGGAGTTGATGGGCCACGGCTATGATTTCTACGGCGGCCAGGCCGTCAACGAGGTCTTCGTCACCGCCGAGAACCAGGTCGACCCCAGCTTCGAATTCGCGCCGTTCCAGGATTACGTGAACCAGCAGATGCAGGACGAATTGGCGTCGGCGCTCGGCGGCAACGGCACGTTGTCGGCGGCGTTCGACCGGGTGCAGGACAGTGTCGTGGCCTATGCCAACGATCAGGGCTTCACCGTCCTCTGACCGCCTGTGGGATGGCGGGCGTCCCGATGGGGCGCCTGCCGTCGCCCAGGCCGGCGCGAAGCCGCGGCGCGCCCTCGTCGGCCACAAGCTTGCGCCCTATATTTTCCTGCTGCCGTTCATGCTGTTGTTTGCCGGCTTCCTGGTCGCGCCGTTGCTCTATGCGTTCCAGATGAGCCTGTTCAAGGAGACGCTGGTCGGCGGCGCCCACTTCGTCGGGCTCGACAACTACATCAGGGCCATCCACGACAAGAACTTCTGGGATGGCGTCTGGCTGCTGCTGCAGTTCGGGCTGATGCAGATCCCGGTCATGCTCGGGCTGGCGCTGGTGTTCGCGCTGATCCTCGACAGCGGCACGGTGTTCGCCCGCAACTTCTTCCGCATCGCCTTCTTCATCCCCTATGCCGTGCCCGCGGTGATCGCCACGCTGCTGTGGGGCTATCTCTACGGCCCGGCCTTCGGCCCGTTCACCCAGCTCAGCCAGGCGCTCGGCCTGGGCAAGATCGATTTCCTGTCGTCCAGCACCCTGTTGCCCTCGATCGCCAACATCGCGGTCTGGGAATACATGGGCTACAACATGATCATCTATTACGCTGCACTGCAGGCCATCCCGCGGGACCTGGAGGAGGCGTCGGCGATCGACGGGGCCACGGCTCTGCAGCACTCACTGAAGATCAAGCTGCCGCTGATCGTGCCGACCATCATCGTCACGGTCATCTTCTCGATCATCGGCACGCTGCAGCTGTTCACCGAGCCCTACCTGATCCACAACCTGACGCCGAGCCTGATCAACAGCCACTACACGCCGAACTATTACGCCTACACGCTGGCCTTCACCAACCAGCAGTACAACTACTCCGCGGCGATCTCCTTCGTCCTCGGCGGCGTGGTGGCGGTGGTGTCCTATGCCTTCATGCTGTTCGCCAATCGCGGGGCCCGCCGATGACCATCGCCGCCAAGACGGCGCGCTCGCCGGCGTTCCGGCGCCAGCGCTGGCTGCTGACGGGCGTGCTGGGCCTGTACTTCGTCTACAACTTCATCCCGCTGCTCTATGTCATCGTCTCGGCCACCAAATCCAATGCCGACCTGTTCGGCACGTTCGGCCTTTGGTTCGCCGACGATTTCAACTTCTGGGAAAACCTGCAGGGCCTGTTCACCTATCAGGACGGGGTGTTCTCGCGCTGGCTGCTCAACACCTTCCTGTACGCCGCGATTTCCGGTCTCGGCGCCGCCCTGTTCGCCACCTTCGCCGGCTATGCCTTCGCCAAGTACCAGTTCCTCGGCAAGAAGCTGTGCTTCGCCCTGGTGCTCGGCGCGGTGATGATCCCGCAGACGGCGCTGGCCGTGCCGCTGTTCCTGATGCTGTCGAAGATCGGGCTGGTCAACACGCCGATCGCGGTCATCCTGCCCTGCCTGGTGTTCCCGCCCGGCGTGTTCCTGATGCGCGTCTATATCGACGACGCCGTGTCGAACGAGCTGATCGAGGCCGGCCGCATCGACGGCGCGGGCGAGTTGCACATCTTCTTCAAGATCGCGTTCCGGCTGCTGACGCCGGGCTTCGCCACCGTGCTGATCCTGGCCTTCGTGTCGACCTGGAACAATTACTTCCTGCCGCTGGTGATGCTCAGCTCATCGGAATACTTCCCGATCACCGTCGGCCTGTCGCAATGGTATGCCGCCGCCACCGCGGGCAGCGGTGGCGCGGTGCTGTTCACCATCGTCATGGCCGGGGCGCTGATCAGCATCCTGCCCGTCATCGCCGCCTTCCTGTTCATGCAGCGCTTCTGGCAGGGCGGGCTGGCCTCCGGCGGCGTCAAGGCCTGACATGGCGGGGGCCTGAGATGGCAGCGGGGCAGCGCAACGGCGTCGATGCGGCCATCGCCCTGATCGCCGCGCTGGCCCGTCGCGGTGGCCGCGCCCCGAGCGTCGAGTTGGCTGAGGAGTTGGGCCTGTCCCGCAGCAGCCTGCATCGCATCACCCGGGCCCTGGCGGTCGACGGCATCGTTGTCTGTTTGCGGGGCGAGGTGCGCACCGGGCCGCTGGCCGCCGCCCTGATCGCCACCCTGGCCGCAGGGGCCGAGGATGCGGACCGGCATCGTCCCCGGATCGCCGCCGACCCGGCCCGGCCGCCATCGCCCGACCCGGCCGGTGCGGCGCCGGCCGTCCCGGCGCTGTGCCGGCCGTTCCTGCCGTCGCCGCGGCGGCGCCTGCGCATCGGCTTCTCGACCGCCGCGATCGACAATCCCTGGCGCGTCGCCCTGGTCCACAGCGTCGAACATGCCGCCGCCCGGCAGGTCGCCGATATCGAGCAGATGGCGGCGGATGGGATGGACGGCGTCCTGGTCGATGCGGTGTCGCCATCCCGGCTGGTCGGGGTCGCCGACCGGCTGATGCAGGCCGGCATTCCCGTGGTGTTCATCAATCGCGGCGGCATTGCCGGCATGCCGTGCCTCAGCTTCGTCACCAGCAACAACCGCGCCATCGGCTGTGCCACGGCGCGCTG
>NZ_JBYRFX010000752.1:0-25117 GCF_057815775.1 Inquilinus sp. | reverse complement strand
CCCGAGGTGAAGCCGCCGGAGGACGTCAAAACGCCCGAGATCAAGGAGCCCGAACCGGTGGCACAGCCCAAGCCGGAGCCGAAGCCGGAAGAGCCGAAACAGCAACAGGCCGGACCGAAGGACAAGGCGCCAGGCGACGATGCGCTGGATGCCGAGGGTGAGGCCTGCAGCGGCTCCGCCTGCCTCACGGCCCGCCGGGGCGGCACCGGGCTGGGGACCGGCGGCGGTGGCGGCGGCGGCGGTGGCTACGGCCAATATGCCTTCGTCGAATCGCAGCGTGCGGCCCAGCGCGATTCGGGCCTGCGCCGCGCGGTCGACGGCAGTGACGCGATGCGGGGCAAGCGCGCCTCGGTCGTGCTCTCGATCTCGGTCTCGTCGGACGGCCGGATCGGCCAGATCCGACTGGTGCAATCCTGCGGCGACGCTTCGGTCGACAACGCGGTGACCGAGGCGGTCCGCAAGCTCGGTGCCTTCGGCACGGCACCGCCCAGCGGCACCCCGGTGACACTGCGCATCCAGCTCAACATCCAGCAGTCCAGGGCATGAGGGATCTCATGATCAAGCGTACCGGTCTCGCCACCGCGGTCGGCGTTCTCGTCGCCGGCACGGCCTTTGGCCAGACCCCGCCGACCGAGCAGTCGACAACGCTCGCCCTGATCCGGCTGCTGGTGCAGGAGGGCATCCTGTCGCGCGACAAGGCGCAGGTGCTGCTGACCCAGGCGGAGCAGGAGGCGCGGGCGGCCGACGCCAACCGCGCGGCCAGCGGCCAGGCCGTGCCGGCCGGCGTGCCGCCCGGCACGGTGCGGGTGCCCTATGTGCCCGAGGTGGTGCGCAACCAGATCCGCGACGACGTCAAGAAGGAGGTCCTGGCCCAGGCCAAGACCGAGCGCTGGGGCGATCCCGGCACGCTGCCGGCGTGGCTGGACCGGGTGAAGGTCACCGGCGACGTGCGGGTGCGCGGCCGGGCCGACTATTACGACAAGAACAATGCCGACTTCATCGATTTCCAGTCGATCAACAACCAAGGCAACTTCAACCCCGACAATGGCACCGTGCCGCTGCTCAACTCGACCGAGGATCGCCAGCGCATCCAGCTCCGCGCCCGGCTGGGGGTCGAGGCTGATCTGGGCGGCGGCTTCTCCACCGGTATTCGCCTCGCCACCGGCAACGAGCTGGACCCGGTCTCGACCAATGCCGATCTGGGCCTGGCGCTCGGCAACAAGGATTTCAACCTCGACCGCGCCTATATCCGCTACCGGGGAGATCCCCTGGGCACCGGTGGCGAGTTGCAGCTCGATGCCGGCCGCTTCGGCAATCCGTTCTATTCGACCGACCTGGTGTGGGACGAGGACGTCAATTTCGACGGTGTCGCGCTGGGCTACCGCCAGCCGGTGCTGGACCAGCTGACCGCCTGGGCCGCCGTCGGCCTGTTCCCGCTGCAGGAGCTCAGCTTCTCCGCCCGCGACCCGGTGCTGTATGCCGGCCAGGGTGGCGTCGACTGGAAGGCGGATGACGACGTCGCGGTGAAGCTGGGCGTGGCATATTACGACTTCCAGAACGTGGTGGGCGACCCGCGTGCGCTCGACTACCGCAACCGCAACACCTCGGTGCCCGGCTTCATGCAGAAGGGCAACAGCCTGTGGGATGTCGGGTTCAAGGGCATTCCCGGCAGCACCGACGACGATATCTTCGCCTTCGGCCTGGCCTCGGAGTTCCGGGAGCTGAACGCCACCGCGTCGGTCGACATCGCTTCGTTCGATCCGATCCATGTCGTGCTGACCGGCGATGTCGTCGCCAATCTCGGCTACGACAAGGACAAGGTCACGATGCGGGTCGGCGAGGACGGGCGCGAGAGCGGCAATATGGGCTATCTCGCCCGCATCCTGGTCGGCCACCCCGACATCGCCCATGGCAACGACTGGAACGCCAGCTTCACCTACAAATACCTGGAATCGGATGCGGTGGTCGACGCCTTTACCGACAGCGACTTCCACAATGGCGGCACCAACGCCAAGGGCTTCATCCTCGCCGGCAATTACGGCGTGGTCGACGATGTCTGGCTCGGCCTGCGCTGGCTGAGCAGCGACGCGATCAGCGGACCGAAATTCTCGGTCGACACGCTGATGCTCGACCTCAACGCCCGCTTCTGACGGAGGGGCAACAACATGCTGCTTGCATCTCATCGCCGGGTGGTGCCGATCGTCGCCCTCTGCCTCGCCGCCCTGCTTGGTCTCTCGGGCCCGGCCACGGCGCAGGAGGAGAGCGACATCGGCAAGCTGCGCGAGGCGCTGCGCCGGGTGACGGTCGATCTGCGCACAGCCCAGAGCCAGGCGACGGCGCTGCAGTCGCAGTTGAGCCAGGCCCAGCAGACTGTCGCCACCCGCGACGCCGAGGCCAAGCAGCTGCGCGGCCAGATCGGCCAGATTCAGGGCAAGCTCGACGCCGCGACCGAGAAGGCGGATGGGCTGCAGGCCGACCTCACCACCGCCGCGGCCACGCTGGAGAGCACGCGCGGCGAGCTGGACCAGACCCGGCGCAGCCTCGGCCGCACCCAAGGCCAGCTGCACGACACCGAGGCACGGCGGGTCTCGACCCAGGCCGGGCTCGACCAGACCTCGGGCTTCCTCAAGGCCTGCGAGGCCAGCAACGACCAGCTCTACAAGCTCGGCCGCGAGGTGATCGCCCGCTATGACAGCAAGGACCTGGGCGATGTGCTTGGCCAGGGCGAGCCCTTCACCCAGCTGAAGAGCGTCGAGCTGGAGAACATCATCCAGGACTTCCAGGACAAGCTGCTGGACGCCCGCTACCGGAAGCCGGCGAAATGAGCGGTCTCCTCCGCCTGGCGCTCTTGGCGCTGAGCCTTGCCCTCGGCACCGTCCCGGCCCTGGCGCAACAGCAGCCGGCCGATGCCATCGCCCGGATGGGCGCGGCCAGTTTGTCGCCGGCCGAGGTCGAGACGTTCCTGCGCGGCCTGGATCCCCAGACGCGGGCCCAGGCGGCGGCCAGCCGCGAGGCGCTGGATGGCCTGATCCGGGCGGAGCTGACGCGCCGCACCATTGCCGCCGAGGCGGCGCAGGCCGGCTGGGCAGACCGGCCGGAGGTCGCGGCCGGCATCGCCCAGGCCCGGCAGCAGGTGATCGTCGAGACCTGGCTCGCCGCCAAATCCGAACCGCTGGCGGGCGACCCGCCGGAGGCCGACCTGCACAAGATCTACGACGACAACACCGCCCGGTTCGTCGCGCCGCCGCAATACCGCCTGGCCCAGATCTTCCTGCCCGTGGCGCAGGGCGCTTCGGCGGCGGATGACCAGGCGGTGGCGGACCGGATCGGCGATTTGCGTCGCCGGGCCCGCGCCCGCGGTGCCGATTTTCCCGCCCTGGCGCGGGAGGCCTCGCAGCACGCCGAAAGCGCCGCGAATGGCGGCGACATGGGCTGGCTGGCCGAGGATGCGCTGCTGCCGGAGATCCGCCAGGCCGTGACCGGCCTGGACAAGGGCGCGGTCAGTGCCCCGATCCGCAGCCAGGCCGGCTGGCACCTGATCCGCCTGATCGACCGCAAGGAGTCGCGGGTCCAGACCTTCGAGGAGGTCCGGCCGCTGCTGATCGACGCCCTGCGCCGGCAGCAGGCGGCCGAGCTGCGGCGGCGCTACATCGAAAGCTTGGTCGGTGCCGCACCACCGGCGATCAACGAGATTGCGGTCAGCGAAATCCTGGCCCGGCTGGTGCCGGCGCCAGCCCCGAACACCCCCTCGCAGTGATCCGAAGACAGAATTGATGGAGACGACCATGACCACGCAGCAGGCCCCGGGGGCGGTGAACGGAACGGCCAACGGGGCGACCGACCGCTTCTCCCCCGACACCCGCTACTTCTCGCTGTTCCACCTGACCGCCAATGCGGCGGAGGCACAGCTGCTGGTCGGCCGCGCCCGCATCGTGGTCGGGGCCGGCCCGTCGCCGGCCGCAGAGCCGATGGCCACGGAATGGCTGGTCAGCCTGGCGATGAGCCCGGTGACCATGAAGGATCTGGCGCGCAAGCTGACCGAGACGGAGGCGTCCTACGAACGGAATTTCGGGCCGATTGCCGATATTCCGGGCGGGACCGCCGTCCCGGCCGCCGGCTAGGCGCCCGAAATGATCCAGGCCGACCACCTGCACCGCCGTTTCGGGCCGATCGTCGCCGTGGCCGACGTGTCGCTCGCGGTCGCGCGCGGCGAGGTGGTCGGGCTGCTGGGCCCGAACGGCGCCGGCAAGTCGACACTGCTGCGCATCCTGGCCGGCTTCCTGGAGCCGGATGACGGCACCGCCGCCCTGGCGGGCATCGACGTCCGCCGCCGCCCGATCGCGGCGCGGCGGCAACTCGGCTATCTGCCTGAAGGCGCCCCGCTCTACCCCGAAATGACGCCGGCCGGCTTCCTCGGCTTCGTCGCCGGCATGCACGGGCTGACCCGTCGCGGCCGGCGCAAGGCGATGGAAGCCGCGGCGGAGCGGGTCGATCTCGGTCCCGTGCTGCATCGGCCGATCGAGAGCCTGTCCAAGGGCTATCGCCGGCGCACTGCCCTGGCCGCGGCCCTGCTGCCCGACCCTCCGATCCTGATCCTGGACGAGCCGACCGACGGCCTCGACCCCAACCAGAAGCAGCAGATGCACGACACCATCCGCGAGATGGGCCGGGACAAGGCCATCCTGGTCTCGACCCATGTGCTGGAGGAGGTCGAGGCGATGTGCAGCCGCGCCGTCATCCTGGCCGCCGGCCGGATCCGTGCCGACGACACCCCGGCGGCACTGGCCGCGCGCTCGCCGGACGGGTTGTCCGGCCTGTTCCGGGCATTGACCCTGGGCGAGGCAGCCTGAGATGCACGCCGGCTTCGCCTTGTTCCGGCGCGAAATCGCGGGCTATGTCGCCACGCCGATCGCCGCCGTTTTCATCATCGTCTTCCTGGTCCTGGCCGGAGCCTTGCCGATCTATGTCGGCGACTTCTTCGGCCGGGGCGAGGCTGATCTCGAGCCGTTCTTCGCCTTCCTGCCCTGGCTGTACCTGCTGCTCGCCCCTGCCCTGGCCATGCGGCTGTGGGCGGAGGAGACGCGATCCGGCACCATCGAGCTGCTGTTCACCCTGCCGATCAGCCCTGGCGTCGCAGTCCTGGCCAAGTTCCTGGCCGCCTGGGCGGTGATGGCGCTGGCGCTGGCCCTGACCTTCCCGATGTGGCTGACCGTTGCCTGGCTGGGTGACCCCGACCATGGCGTGATCGCGGCGGGCTATGCCGGCAGCCTCCTGGTCGCCGGGCTCGACCTCGCCGTGGCCGCCGCGGCCAGCGCCCTGACCCGCAACCAGGTGGTGGCCTTCATCCTCGGCGTCGCGCTGTGCCTGCTCGTCACCATCCCCGGCGCGCCGACGGTGATGGGGCTGCTCGGTGACCGCCTGCCGGCCGCCATCGTCGATGCGGTCGCAGCCTTCGGCATCTTGCCGCATTTCCGGCCGATCGCACGCGGAATCCTGGACCTGCGGGACCTCGTCTTCTTCGTCTCCCTCACCGCCTTCTTCCTGTTCGCCGCCGCAGTGGCGCTTAATCTCCGGCGGGCGGGGTGATGGCGATGCGGCGCCCCTATCGACGCCGGCTGGCCGGCATCGCGGCCCTGGCCCTGGCGCTGGCCGTCACGGTCGGCCTCAACCTGTGGGCGGACAGCGCGCTGCGCGGGATCCGGCTGGATCTCAGCGAGGATCGCCGCCACGCCCTCGACGCCGCGACCGATGCGGTGCTGGCCGGGTTGCGGCAGCCGGTCACGCTGCGCCTGGTGGTTTCCGGCCAGATCGCCGCCGCCTCCCCGGCCCTGGCCGGTTATGCCCGCCGGGTCGAAGCCAGGCTCGAGGATTATGTCGCGGCCGGCGGCGGCCAGCTGACGTTCCAACGCGAGACTCCGGAGCCGTTCAGCGACGTCGAGGACCGCGCCGTGGCCGACGGTCTGCTGGGCCTGCCGCTGACCCGTGGCGGCGAGCCGGTCTATTTCGGCGTGGTCGGCAGCAGCGCCGCCGACCGGGTCACCATCCCCTTCCTGCGGCCGGAGGAAGAGCCGACGCTCGACCTGCAGCTGACCCGCATGATCGCGCGGCTGGCTGCGCCGGACCGGCGCCAAGTGGCTGTGGTCAGCACCCTGCCGCTGGCCGGTGCGCTGGCCTTCGGCGGCCGGGTGCTGCCGGCTTTCACCGTCTATCGCGACATGCAGGCGGATTTCGACGTCCGCCCGATCGCGGTCAACGACCTGGCCACGCGCGGGACCGAGGCGCTCGACCCCGCCGTGATCGATATGCTGCTGCTGGTGCATCCGCGCGACCTGCCACCGACCGCGCAATATGCAATCGACCAGTTCCTGATGGCCGGCGGCCGTGCCCTGGTGCTGGTCGATCCGGTGTCGGAGGCCGCGGCAGAGCGGCTGCCGGAGCAGGCGGCGCGCGGCGCCTCATTCTCGACCCTCGGCCTGTTCGGGCCGAGCTGGGGGCTGCAACTCGATATCGGCAAGGTGGCTGGCGACCGCAATCTCGCCTCCCCGATCACCGTGCGCCGCGATGACGGCCGGCCGATGCAATTGCAACACCTGGTCTGGCTGACGCTGGGCGACCAGAACCGCGACGCGTCGGATCCGGCCTTCGCCGGTCTGGGCCCGATCACGCTCGGCACGGCCGGCATTCTGCGACCGGTGATGGGTGCCAGCACCCGCTTCACGCCGCTCCTGTTCACCACCGACCAGGGCGATCCGGTGGACATCGACGAGATCGTGCCACGCACCGATCCGCAGAAGCTGTGGGCCGACCATCCCTCGGGCAACCAGCGCCTGGTGCTGGCGGCGCGGCTGCAGGGCCATGCGCGCAGCGCCTTCGCCGACCAGCCACCCCCAGGCGTCGCGGCCGACGGCGCGCAGCCACCGGGACGGAAGCTCGAGACCGACGCGCTCAACCTCGTGGTGATCGCCGACACCGATATCCTGGACGATCGCTTCTGGGTCGCCCGCGGCCAGCCCGGCCAGCCGGCCCGGGCCTTCGCCGCCAATGGCGACTTCCTGCTGGCCCTGCTGGAGGAATTGTCCGGGGCGCAGGATCTCTCCGCCCTGCGCAACCGCGCCGCCGGCGGGCGCCCTTTCACCCGGATCGCGGAGATCGGCCGCGCCGCGGCAGCACGGCTGCATGACAGCGAGGATGCGCTGACCGAGCGGCTGGCACAGTTCCAGCGCGACATGGCCGCCGCCCAGGGCGCCGGTGGTGCGGCGGGACCGTCGCGCGACGCGATCGAGGAACTGCGCGCCAAGGTGGTCGGCACGCGTCAGGAGCTGCGTGAGGTGCGGCGTGCATTGCGCGCGGATGTCGAGTCGATCGAGCAGAATCTGGTCTGGCTCAATCTCGCAGCCGTGCCGGCCGCAGTCATTCTTCTGATATTCCTGGCGATGATTGTTCGATCTTTCCGAAGACGGCTTCGGGTGTCACAATCAACATCAAGTATACCTTCATGATTCCATTCGTTAATTTCTAATATACATATAAATTAATCGCTCAATTTATTTAAAATCAATAAGACAGATTCGATTAATTCACGACTGAGTCTTACTGTTGCAACAGAGTGCCGATAAGATTTCTGCATCGGCTTAGCGAGTCCGCACGGCCGAAATGTACGGCGCCCCAAGCTTAGCCAGACCATCGGGGCCGCCTCGGTGTGGACAATACGAACCTCAATCAGGGGAAGACCATGAGCCTGATCAACGGAACCGATAGTGTTGATATCCTGACCGGAACCGCGAGCGCCGACGTCATCAATGCCCTCGGCGGCAACGATTTCATCGACGCCGGCGCCGGCAACGACATCGTGTTCGGCGGCGACGGCGACGACACGATCACTGCCGGCCTCGGCAATGACATCGTGTTCGGCGGCGCCGGCAGCGACTCGATCGATGCCGGCGACGGCAACAATGTCGTCTCGGGCGGCGACGGCAACGATGCGATCATCGGCGGCGCCGGCACCGACCTCCTGTCGGGTGACAAGGGGGACGACAGCATTGACGGTGGTGCCGGCAATGACGTTCTCAGCGGCGGCGACGGCGTGGACGTGATTAACGGCGGCGACGGCAACGATGTCATCGTCGGCGGCCACGACGTCGACGTGCTGTCGGGCGGCGCGGGCAAGGACAGCTTCGTCTACACCAACATCTCGGAGAGCAGTGCCGCCGCCTCCGACGTCATCAGCGACTTCTCCTCGGCCCAGGGTGACGTCATCAACCTGGCCCTGATCGATGCGAACAGCATCCAGGCCGGCCACCAGTCCTTCGCCTTCATCGGCACCGGCGCCTTCGACGGCCATGCCGGTGAGCTTCGCATCGAGCATGTCGACGCATCGACCATCCTGGTCCAGGGCGACGTCAACGGCGACAAGGTTGCTGATTTCGTCATCGAACTCGATGGCGTCACCAATGTGACTGCCCACGACTTCGTTCTCTGATCATCGGGGCGGGGCAGGTGATCCTTGATCGGAACTCCCGCCCCTGGCCTCGAATTCGCAGCGCGAAATAACATCTATTATTTAGAAAGTTTTATCAAAATAAAGTATGGAACTAATGTTCACGGATATTAAAAAAATATAGAATCGACTCTCATAGATACTTGTCTAATCTAATCAAAGAAGGAGATACGAGTCTCGCCACCCAGAAGAGCCACTTTCGATTTCTTCACAGCAGAGATTTCGAAAAGGGGGATTGGCTCGGCGATTCCCGCTCCTTTGTCACGATGGGTGACCGTCATCCCGGCGGCGCTCATCCATGTTCAATACGTCAGGAAGGAGACGACACATGTCCATGCGTCTGAAGTCCTGCAGCCTCCTCGCGATCGCCGCGAGTGGCCTGCTGATCAGTGCTGCGCCGGCCTCCGCCGAGACCCTGTACGCCGGCGGCGGGACCCTGGCCTTCGGCCTGTACCGCACGTGGGCCGATTGCTTCGGCCAGGTGCTCGATTCGAGCCGGTACCCGTCTCGTTATCCCGGCACTGGCAAGCCGACCGAGTGCCAGAGCGCCAGCCCGGTGTTCAGCTCGGCCCTGATCGCCTATGCCCCGGTGGGCAGCGGCGCCGGCGTCAGCGCCGTCATCGCCCAGTCCTCGCCGACCGCGACGCCGAGCGACACGCCCTTTGTCGGCACCGGCGTGCCGAGCTATCCCTATCCGGAATTCGACTTTGGCGGCAGCGATGCCACCCTGACCACTGCCAACCTTGCTGCCTACGCCGCCTCGACCGGCCCGCAAGCGGCGCGCGGCCCGGCCGTCCAGATCCCGTCGGTCGGCAGCCCGGTCGCGATCCCCTACAACACCACCGGCCTGACCTTCCCGGCCACCCGCACGGTTCCCGCCGGCGCGAAGACCGCCACCGGCGGGTCGGGCAAGCTGTACCTGTCGCGCAAGAGCTACTGCGGCATCTTCACCGGCGCCATCACCAACTGGAACAACGGCAACCTGACCACCGATAACCGCGGCACTGCCCTGAACGCCAACAAGGCGATCAAGGTCATCGTCCGCGCCGACTCCAGCGGCACCACCTTCCTGCTCTCCCGCCATCTCGCGACCGTCTGCGACGGCAGCACCGCGGCGGGCGGCCAGACCTTCGCCTGGACCGGTGGCGTCGGCACGACGGTGACCTGGCCGTCGACCTTCACCGCCGCCACCGGCAGCAAGGGCGTAGCGGACGCCGTTGTTTCGACCGACGGCGCCATCGGCTATGTCAGCCCGGACTACACCGAGCAGGTCGCCACCCCGCAGACCAGCCCGGCTCCGGTCACCGCGAATCTGCAGACCCGCGCCAGCTTCGAGGCCAATCAGCCGGCCACGACGGTGAAGCCGATCCCACCGGCGCCGACCTACACCCAGAACGCCGTCACCGCCTTTGTTGCCCCGACGACCAACACGGCGGCGAATTGGAGCACGGCGCTCGACACCACCGCCATGCGCAACCCGGCGAATCTGGCCTCCGGGACCAACCCCGAGGCCTATCCGATCTCGGGCTTCACCATGCTCGACCTGTACACCTGCTACTTCCCGGCGGCCGAGACCAACACTCTGATCGGTTTCGTCAACTGGTTCACCACCGCGGGTTCGAGCAACCTGTCGGACGTGATCGCGCGCAACAACGGCTTCGCGCCGCTGACCGATACGATCAAGAGCTCGGTCCGCACCTACGCCACCACCGGCACGACCGCCATCAAGACCGGCCCGGTCTCCGGCACCTGCACCATCAGCTCGGGCACGTAATACCTGATATCCTCGGGGTCTCAGAACCCGAGATGCCTGCTTGATCCTGACCCGCCTCCCTTCCGGGAGGCGGGTTTTTCTTATCCGGCCCGATCAGGTTTCGAGCGTCGCGCCGCAGTACCGGGCCATGAACACCGCGAAGGCTTCGACCCCGGCGAGGTACTCGGCCACCGGCACCCGCTCCTGGAAGGTGTGGCAATTCGAGATGTCGCCGGGGGCGCAATAGACGGTTGGAATGCCCAGCTGGTTGGCGGTGAAGGAACCCTCGGACCAGAACGGCGCACCCTCGATCTCGCCGCGCCCCGGCATCGCCGCCCGGACTGCCTCCTGCAGCAGCACGACCGGCGCCGCGGTCGCATCGGTCTCGAACGGCATGCCGCCGACGGCGTGGTCGCGGCCGGCGGGATAGGCGATCTCGACCGTCACCTGCGGGCCGGTCACGGCGCCGCGGATCACGGCGTCCAGCTCGTCCCTGGCCTGGCCGAGATCCTCGCCCGGACGAAGCTTGCGGATCAGGCTGATCGTGCAGCGCTCGGGCACCGCGATGTAGCCGCCGGCCTCGACCCCGGTCACCAGCAGGAAGCCGCGACCAATCAGCTCATGTACGCCGCGGGTTTCCAACTCGGCCGAATGACGCCACAGGGCCGACAGGATCCCGTGCCCGGCCTTCAGCGCGTCGACACCCTTCTCCGGCATGCCGAAATAGGCGGATTTGCCGGTGACGGTGATCTCGGTGATGAAGAAGCCGATCTGGGCCGGGAACACGGCCAGCTTGGTCGGCTCGACATAGAGGGCGAAGTCGGCATTCGGGATCTCGCCGCGCTGGATCTTCGGCACCACCGCCTTGATCCCCGCCGAGACGCCCGTGCCCGGCTCGCCGCTCTCCTCATCGGCGATGAAGACGAAGACGATGTCGCCATCCAGGGCGCAGCCGGCCCGGTCCAGCGTGGCCAGCGCCGACAGGCCGGTGCAGATCCCCGCCTTCAAATCGCCCGAGCCGCGGCCCCAGATCTCGCCGTCGATGATGGCGGCAGAGAACGGATCTTCGCGGACGTCGCCGGCCCAATGCTCTTCCCAGCCGCGGACATGCACGGTGTCGAGATGGCCCAGCACCATCAGCCGCGGGCCGGTGCTCCGGCCCTTGCGCACGCCCCAGACCACCGGGCGGCCGGGCAGGCAATCCTCGATCGTGACGCCCTCGCAGCCCAGGCGCCGCAACTCGTCGGCCACCAGGGCGCCGAACGCGGCCTCGGTGCCGGTGACGCTGGGGGTGCGGATGGCGCGCTGCAGCAGGCCGACCGCGTCGTCGGCGTCGATCGCGGCGCGGATGCGGGAGTGGAAGTCGCCGGCCATCAGGTGAACGCCGCCTCTCGGCCCTCCGGGGTCCAGATACCACGGACCTGCGGGTTGCCGCTGTGGATGCCTTCCACCGGCACGATATAGGCGCGGCGGACGAAGGCCTGGGCGCGGAAGCCGTAGATCACGGTGTCGCCGACCCGCACGGTCTGGCCCGCCTCGGGATGCAGCTTGCCGTAATAGTCGATCATCGCCGGCGCCGGGATCGTTGCCGGCACCGCCTGGCGCAAGGCCGCATCGGCATCGCCGCCGACCAGCGCCTTCACCGGATAGTCCTTGAACACCGGGTCGACATAGAGGCCGCCGCCGAAGCTGAAGGGCGTGCCCTGGTGGATGTGCGAGATCTCGCTGAGATACAGCATCGCCGGATTTTCCGGCAGATCGCGGATGGCGTGCAGCGGCGTGGTGCCGGTCAAAGCGTGGCCGGGCTCGACCTGGGTCGCGCCGGCCTCGGCCAGCACCCGCATGACAGCGGCGGAGTTGGTGCCGGGAGTGTTGACCACCAGATCCTTGCGGCCGGTCGCTGCCAGCCGCTTCGCCGTCGCCGCCAGCGTTCGCAGATTGGCGGTCGGCGTCACCGCACCGCTGGCCTCGTCGAACAGCAGGGCCGGGAAGCTGGTGATGCCGGCGAAGCGGCCACCCGGCCGTTCGTCCAGCAAATCGGCCACCCGCTCGATCTCCTCCGCCACGAAGCCGCCCTCATGGCCGTCGTAGAAGCGGTCGCCCTGGGCGAAGATACGGGCCACCAGGTTCTGCACATGGCCGATCGTCGCGGCAGCATCCGCTGCTTCCGCCGCCTTCTCGGCATTGAACACGGTCCAGATTTCCGGCTGCATCCGGGCGCCTTCGCGGGCCTCGCCGCGCGGCACCTGGGACAGGTGGCCGAGATGGCCGAGCTTGTGGCCGGCGCGGTGGATCGGCCGGGCGCAAGCCATGTCTACGGCGACGAAGCGGTCGATACCGCCGGCCCGGATGGCGTCCAGCGCCGGTGGGTTGCGGCCGAACTGCTTGGTCATGGCGTAGACGGTCAGGCCCAGCCCCCCGGCGGTCGACGCCAGTGCCGCCGCATTGGCGCGCATGGTGTCGAGGTCGAGCAGGTAGGAATTGGCCGGCACCACGCCGGACTGGTGCAGCGTCACCGCGGCCTCGACGAAGGCGCGGTTCTTGGCGATCAGGGCGTTGAGAAACATCGGCAGGATCCCGGTCAGGCGGCGGCGCGGACGGCGCCGGTGATGAGGTCGACAAGGTCGCGGGCAGTGACGTCGGGGATGCGGACATCGCCGGCCTTGCGGCCGTGACGCAGCACCACGGCCCGGTCACAGGTCTCGATCACATGCTGCATGTTGTGGCTGATCAGCAGCACGGCGACACCCTGCGATTTCAGCGTCAGGATCAGCTCGTTGACATGCTTGGACTGCTCGACACCCAGGGCGGCGGTCGGTTCGTCCAGGATCACGATGTGCTTGCCCCAGCCGACCGCGCGGCCGATGGCGACGGCCTGGCGCTGGCCGCCGGACAGCCGCTCGATCGGCACCCGGGCCGAGGGCACGCGCACCTTCAGCTTCTCCAGGATCCGCGTCGCCTGGGCCTCCATCGTCCGCTTGTCCAGCCAGCCCAGGGCGCGCAGCACCGGGTTGCTGTGGAAGATCTCGCGGTGCAGGAACAGGTTCGAGGCGACATCCATCTTGCCGACCAGGGCTAGGCCCTGGTGCACCGTCTCGATGCCGCAGTCGCGGGCGTCCTGCGGCGTGGCGATCTGCACCGCCTTGCCGTCGACCCGGATGGTGCCCGAGGTGGCGCGATAGAGGCCGCTGATGCAGCGGGTCAGCGTGGTCTTGCCGGCGCCGTTGTCGCCCAAGAGCGCCAGCACCTCGCCGCGCCGCACCGTCAAATCGACGCCGGACAGGGCCTCGACCGGGCCGAAATGCTTGGACAGGTTCTCGACTTCCAGGGCCGGGACGTCGTCGGTCACGATCGGGGCGGTCAGGACAGGGTCGGTCATTGCCGGGTCTCCCGCAGGCTGATGGCCACGGCCAGGATCAGGATCACGCCGCGCGCGATCATCTGGTCGGACACGCTGAACCCCATCAGGATCAGGCCGTTGTTGAGCACGCCGAGCAGCCAGGATCCGACCACCGCGCCGAACACCGAACCCTTGCCGCCGAACAGGCTGGTGCCGCCGATCACCACCGCGGCGATCACGGTCAGCACGTCGGTCTCGCCCAGCGTGTAGCGGGCGCCGTGCAGCCGGCCGGCATACAGCATCCCGGCCAGGGCCGCCGCCATGCCGGTGACGACGAAGACGCCGACGGTGACCCGCATCGTGCTGATTCCGGCCGCGCGCGCCGCCTGGACCTCGCCGCCGGTCGCCAGCACACGGCGGCCATAGGCGGTGTTGTTGAGGGCGAGATGGCCGATGGCCAGCGCCGCCACGGTCCAGACGAACAGCACCGAGATCGGGCCGATGTCGCCGGAACCGAACACGAAGGTGTAGGGGTCGCTGGTGATCGGCACCGATTCCAGGTTGGTCAGCACCCTGGCCAGGCCGGTGATGATGCCCATGGTGCCGAGGGTGACCAGCAGCGCCGGGATGCGCAGCGTCACGGTCAGCAGGCCGTTGACCAGCCCGACCAGGGCGCCGGTCGCCAGGCCGGCCGGGATCGCCACAGCCAGCCCGGCCTCGCGCATCACCACGGCGGTGACCAGCGAGGCCAGCGCCACGGTGGAGCCGATCGACAGGTCGATCTGCCCGGCACACAGGGCGAAGGTCATGCCCACGGCCATGATCGTCACCGGCGTGGTCTGCCGGATGATCGTCATCATGTTCTCGGGCGTCATGAAGCCCCGGTCGGACAGCGCGATCGCGAAGAAGCCGATGATCGCGACAAAACCGATATAGACGACGAAGGCGCTGAGCTGCCCGCCCCGGAACAGCCTGGCGACGGCGGTGGACATGGGAACTCCTGTGCTCCAGATGCGTGGGCGGAACGGCCTATTGCAGGGCCGCCTTGACGGTGTCGGGCAGCGGCTTGTGCAACGACTGCTCCCACGCCGCGGCGAGATTGGCTTTGGTCGCCGTGACCAGCCCGACGGTGGATAACGGCGGCGCCGCCTTGCCCAGCAGGCCATAGGCCGCCAGGGTCGCCATCGCCTGCCCGACCTCATAGGGCATGTCGGCGACGGTGCCGGCCATCGACCCGCCCTTGGCCATGTCGAGCGCGTTGTTGGCGCCGAGATCATGGGTCACGACCTTGACGTCGGTGCGGCCTGCCGCGCGCAGCGCCTCGACCACCCCTTCCGCCGCCACATCCCAGGCGACGTAGATGCCCTTGATGTCGGGGTGCTGCTGGATCATGGCCGAGGCGATGTCGAAAGTCTGCGGCTCGGCCGTGAAGCCCTTGGCATCGACGATGATCAGGCCGGGATAGTCCTTCTCCAGTGTCGCGCGGAAGGCGCCGTCGCGGTTGTTGGTCACGAAGAATTCGGCATCGTGATAGATGAAGCCGATGGCGCCCTTGCCGCCCAGCGCGTCGTTCATCAGCCGCGCCGCCGCCCGGCCCATGCCGATATGGTCGCCGGTGACGATGCCGACATAATCCTTACCGGCGACAAAGCCCTGGGCGCCGTTGTCGGCCAGCACCAGCTTGACCCCCGCCGCATTGGCCCGGCGGAAGGCTTCGGCCCCGGCCACCGGGTCGACGATCAGGGTCAGGATCGCGCTCGGCTTCAACGACAGCGCCGTCTCGACGTCATTGGCCTGCTTGGCCGGGTCGAACTGGGCGTCGGCCCGTGCAACCACCGAGATGCCGAGCTGCTTCAGCCGATCCTCCGCCCCTGCCGACAGGGCGGTGTACCACTCGCCCGACCCGGCCCAGAGCAGGGCCGCGCTGTAATGGCCGGCCTGGATCTTGGCGATCTCGTCCGGGGTCAGCTCGATCTGGCTCGCCGAGGTTGCCGGCTCGCCGTTCGGGCTGGTCTCGGGCTTGCCCAGGTCGAAGCTGCTGGGCGTTGAATAGAACGGCGTCTGGGCCGCGGCCGTGCCGGCGGACAGGGCGGCCGCCAGGAAGACGGAGGTGAGAAGAATTCGTCTCATGGCGGCGCCCCCGATCACTTGAGCGCGTCGGCGACGGAGTCCGGCAGCGGCCGCTTGAGCGAGCCTTCCCAGCCCTGGGCCAGATTGGCCTTGGTGATGGCGACGAGGCCGACCGTGTTGAACGCCGGCGCCGGCTTCTTCAGCAGGCCATACCCGGCCAGCGTCGCCATGGCGGTGCCGATGTCGTAGGGCTGGTCGGCGATGGTGCTGTACATCGATCCGGCCTTGGCCATGTCCAGCGCGTTGGTAGCGCCGAGATCATAGGTCACGACCTTGACGTCGGTCCGCCCCGCCGCCCGCAGCGCCTCGATCACCCCTTCGGCCGCCACGTCCCAGGCGACGTAGATGCCCTTGATCTCCGGGTGCTGCTGGATCATCGCCGAGGCCAGGTCGAAGGTCTGCGGCTCGGCCGTGAAACCCTTGGCGTCGACGATCACCAGACCGGGATACTTCTGCTCCAGCGTCGCCCGGAAGGCGTTGTCGCGGCCATTGGTGATGAAATACTTGGCATCGTGATAGACGAAGCCGACCGCGCCCTTGCCGCCCAACGCGTCGTTCATCTGCCCGGCCGCGGCGACGCCCATTCCGGCGATGTCGTCGGTGACGATGCCGACATAGTCCTTGCCGGCGGCAAAGCCCTGCACCGGGTTGCTCAGCAGCACGGTGGTGACGCCCTTGGCCACCGCCGGCTTCAGCGCCGCGGCGCCCTGCACCGGGTCGAGGATCAGGGTCAGGATCACGTCGGGCTGCAGCGCCATCGCGGTCTCGATGTCGTTGGCCTGCTTCGCCGGATCGTATTGCGCGTCGGAGGTGGCGACGACCTCGATCCCCAGTTCGGCAAAGCGGGCCTTGGCGCCCGCCGTGACGGCATTCACCCAGTCACCACCGCCATGCCACAGCAGCGCCGCCTTGTGGCCGCCGGATTTCAGCGTGCCGATCTCGGCCGCGCTCAGGCTCAGATCCTTGGCCGGCGACGGGGCGCTGCCATCCGGGCCGGGCAGCGGCGCCGACAGGTCGAGGGCCAGCTTGTCCTTGTAGAACGGCTCTTCCGCCAGGCCGACGGCGGCGGGTGCGAAGGCGGCCAGCAATGCGGCCAGGGCCAGGGTCCGTCTCATCATGCTCTCCCCGTTTTCGTCCCGTTCCTGGACCTTGGCGATGCCCGGCAAAGGGTCGTCCGGTCCGATCGGGTGGTGCCAACAATGCGTGACGAAATTGGCCTCGTCAATTAGGCGATCAATTTGACTTATAAATTTTCCATGGCTAGGCTCGGGCCGCAATCAGAGGGAACGCCATGCTGAAGGCGACCAATATCGAGCAGGCCAAGCTGATCAATCTCTGGGTCGTGTTCGATGCGGTGCGCCTGCACGGGCCACTGTCCCGCGCCGACATCGCCCGGCTGACCGGGCTTTCGAAGCAGACCGTCTCCAACCTGGCCGACGAGCTGTACGAGGCCGGGCTGCTGCGGCCGGAAGGCCGCAAGATCGCGGGTGTCGGCAAGCCGTCGATCCAGCTGGCGATCAACCCGGAGGGCGGCTTCACCATCGGGCTGCAGCTCGACCGCGGCCGGCTGGTCACGGTGGTGGCCGACCTGTCCGGCCAGGTCCACCGCCGGGCGGTGCAGCCGGTGGAAATGCCAAGCCCGGAGCAGACGGTGCCGCGGCTGAAGCAGCAGGTCGAGGCGATCATCACCGAGGCCGGCATCCCCCGCGACCGGCTGCTCGGCGTCGGCCTGGTGATGCCGGGGCCGTTCCAGGTCGAAGGGCTGGGCCCGACCAGCCTGCCTGGCTGGGACGGCCTGAAGATCGCCGCCGACCTCGAAGCCGCGATCGGGCTGCCGGTGCAGTTGGAGAACGACGCCACCGCCGCCGCCAGCGCCGAATGGCTGTACGGCGCGGCGCGGTCGCTCTCCACCTTCGTCTACATCTTTATCGGCATCGGCCTGGGCGCCGGGCTGATGATCGAAGGCCGCGCCTTTTCCGGCGCCGCCGGCAATGCGGGCGAGTTCGGCCACATCATCGTGCAGCCGGGCGGGCTGGGTTGTGACTGCGGCAACCATGGCTGCCTCGAGGCCTATCTGTCGCTGAACGCCGCCTTCAAGCACCTGGCGGCGCAGGGGGTGGTGCTGCATTCGATCGAGGCGTTCGAGCGCGAGATCGCGCCGGATGACCCCCGGCTCGACGCCTGGTTCGATGCCGCGATCGAGCCGTTCCGCATTGGCCTCAACGCCGTCGAGAACATGTTCGATCCGGAGGCGATCCTGCTTGGCGGCGACGCCCCGGACTGGCTGCTGGAACGGCTGGCCCAGCGGGTGCTTCCGCTCTATCGCTCGCTCGGCACCACCCAGCATCGGCGCTGGCCGCGGCTGATGCGCGGCACGCTGGGCCGCGATGCCGCCGCCCGCGGCGCCGCCGTACTGCCGATCTTCCGCACCCTGAACCCGAGCTACGTTCCGCTCGGCGCCGGGATGGCCAAGCCCGCAGTTCTGCGCCCGCGCATCAGCGACGCGCTGGCCGGCTGAGACGTCGGGCCAGGGCGACGCTGGCCGCAGCCAAGCTCTCGGCCGCGCCAAGGGCGAACGCGGCCGGCAGGCCGTAATAGCGGTGCGCCTCTTCCACCTCATAGCCGCCATGGCGGTATTCCCCCAGCGGCGGGAGATAGCCTGGGCAGCCATCGGCGAAGCCGATCGTCATCGTCTTGCCGCCGCAGGCATCGCCATCCAGCTCCCGGCGGAGATCGAGGGCCGTCTGTGCAAAGATCTCGCCGGGCAGCGCCAGGATCCGCAGCCCACCCCAGTCGAACACCGTGACCCGCGCCGGCCAGGGCATCAGCGGCAACGGCGCCACCCGCTCGGCCCAGTCGACCCAGATCCGCAGCAAGGCCGCGCGTGCCGGATCCGCCGCCGCGGCGTCCCGCCGCCAGTCCGCGGCAAGCACGGCGACGGCCTGCGTTTCGGTTCGCGCCAGCGGCAGAAGCAATTCCGTGCAGGCGGCGAGGACCGTGCCGCCGAGCGGCTGTTCGGATGCCTGCAGCGCCGCCTCGGCGATCACGGCACCGATACGTTCAGCCTCTGCGAAGGTCCGGTCCGTCTTGGGCGCGGTCGAGATCGAGGCATGGGCGGCGTGGCCGGTGTTGATGTCGCCGGTGCAGCCGG
Organism: Inquilinus sp.; assembly: GCF_057815775.1. NCBI lineage: Bacteria > Pseudomonadati > Pseudomonadota > Alphaproteobacteria > Rhodospirillales > Rhodospirillaceae > Inquilinus > Inquilinus sp. The sequence continues at coordinate 6,246 of NZ_JBYRFX010000752.1, read as the reverse complement.
TGAGGAAGATCGCGACAGCACCAGGGTGCGCGGCTTCGAGATGGCGGCGGACCGCGCCCGGGAAATCCGCCGTGAACAGCGTGTTGTCGGCGCCCAGCACCACCGGATGCAGGGCGTGGGAGACCAGCACCGCAATCAGGGCGCCGTCCGGTTCCCGGATCCGCAGCACGGGCAGCGCCGGATCGACCGGGCCATCGGCATGGCGGCGGTTGCGGGCGATGCCGGGATCGGTGCCTATGCCGAAATGCAGCCGGGCCGGCCGGCGGGCAGCGCGCGCCCACGCAACCGCCTGGACGCAGGCATCTTCGAGACGTTGCAGGTAGGACGGATCCAACCCGGCGCCAAGACGGCCGGGCATGGTTACCGGCCCACCATGGGTGTGGCTGGCGGCGACGATCAGGTGCCCGTCGGGCAGTCCAGCCCGGTCGCGGATCCGCCGGCAGCTGTCCTCGTGCAGGCCGATCGCATCCGCCACCACGATGGCGGTGTCGCCGACTGTGACGGCCCGGACCGTGAGCGGATCATGCATCCCAGTCGCCAGAGCGGTGCGCGCAGCAAAGCCGGACATCGCCAGCCCAGCCGGCGGCGTGATGTCGACCACCGCCGCGCCGGCCAGGACGCCACTGGTCACGGTTGTTCCTCGCCGAGCACCAGCACGGCGTCGAGGGCAAGGTCCCGGTCGCCCGGCGCCCAGCGGAAGCGAATCAGATCCGCCGGCGCGCCCACGGCCAGCACCCCGCGCCCACCGACGAAGCGGCCCGGATTGATTGTGGCGAGGCGCAGGGCGTCGGCCAGCGATATCCCGGCCATGCCGATCGCCAGGGCGACATCCTGCCTTAGAGGTCGACCCGCACCTGCCAGGAACGGCGTGCCGGGAACGTGGAGGCGCCCGTCAGCGGTCAACTCCACCCGGCCGCCTATCGACTGGTCGTAAAGCCCCGGCGCCAGGCCGGCGGGCGCCGCCGCGTCCGACACCAGCACCGCCCGGTCCAGCCCCTTGGCCCGCAGCATCGCCTTGAAGGTCTCAGGCGGCAGATGGTGGCCGTCGGCGATGAAGGAAGCGGTCAGCCGGTCGTCAGCCAGCTGCGACCAGATCGGGTTGGGATGGCGCGGCAGCATCGCGGCGATGGCGTTGCCGAGATGCGTCGAGAGCCGCGCACCGGCATCGACCGCCGCCGCGATCTGCGCCGGCAAGGCATCGGTGTGGCCGATCGCGACATGGACGCCGTGCGCCGTCAGGGCGCGGATATAGTCCGGCGCGCCATCATGGTGCGGCGACAACGTGACCAGGCCGACGAGGCCGCCGCAGGCCGCCTGCCAGCGGTCGAATTCGGCGAGGTCGGGCGGCCGCACCTGGTCGCGCGGATGGGCGCCGCGCGGCCCGTCTTCCGGCGCGATGTGTGGTCCTTCGACATGCACGGCCGGGATGGCGTGGGCGACCAGCGGGTCGGCGGCGCGGGCTGCCGCGATCGCCGCCAACGCCGCGACGATCGACGCTTCCGAGGCGGTGATGAGGGTCGGCAGGAAGGTGGTGACGCCCCCTTCCCGCAGCACGGCCGCTAGCCGGGCCACCGTATCGGGCACCAAGTCGCCGCTGTTCAGGTCGTGCCCGGCGAAGCCGTTGACCTGGAGATCGATCAGCCCGGCCGACAGCCACAGTTCCTCCCCCGCCGGTCCATCGGCGATCGCCGCGATCCGGCCGCCTTCGATGGTGACCACGAGGCTGCGGCCCGTCGCCGGATCGCGGCCGGTAACGACACGGGTCACAGCGACCGCACCCGGCCGCGGAACCGGCCAATGAAGCGGCCATTCGCCTCGTCGCCGCCCGGGGCGTTGCCGCTGCGCCAGACCGGCGGCTCGATGCCGCGATCCGCCAGCTTGGCGATGGTGCGAATGACAAGACAGTTCAGGGCGAAGGCGTTGGCGAAGGTGGAGACTGCGGCCACCGGCTCGCCCATGCCCGGAATCCGCACCACGGCATCGCCGACCGGCACCTTGGTGTCGATGGCGATGTCGACCAGATCGTGCAGGTTCTGCCTGGTTGGATGGCGGGCCGGATGGTCCGGCGCGGTTCGGTCGGCATGACTGCGCGAGCTGACGCCGATGACGAAGGCGCCGCGCCGCTTCGCCTCGATCGCCGCATCGATCAGCGCGGCGTTGATGCCATAGGCGTTGACCAGGATCAGCAGGTCGTCCGGCCCGAGGTCGCGGTCGGCGATCACCACCCTGCCATAGCCGGGCGTCCGTTCGATCGCCATCGACCGCAGGGCGCCGTTCGACAGCAGCGTGCCTTCGTCGAGGATGGCGGAGACATGCATCAGCCCGCCGGCCCGGAAGAAGATTTCCTGCGCCGCCAGGTTGGAGTGGCCGCCGGGGCCGAAGACATGGACCAGCCGGTCGGCGGCGATCTGGTCGGCCAGCCGGCCGGCGGCGCGGTCGAGCGGGTCGCGCTCGGTCTCCAGGATCGACCGCATCAGCGCCTGGGTCTGGTCGAGATAGGCGGCGCAAAGCGCGTCGGCATCGATGTCAGCCATGGGGGTTCGCCTCCGCATCCAAGAACAGCACCACATGCGGGTGCCGGCGCAGCGCCGTCGCCGGGCAGGCGGCGCCGATCGGGTCGTGCAGCGTGCGACTCACGGCTTCCCGCTTCGCCGCTCCCGGCACCACGCAGAACAGCCGGTCCGCCCGCAGCAGCCGGGGCACGGTCAAGGTGATCGCATGGGTCGGCACGTCGTCAAGCCGGGGGAAACAACCATCATCGACCTGCTGCCGGCGGCAGATGGCGTCGAGCTCGACGATCTTCACATCCTGCGGGTCGGCCAGGTCGGCCACCGGCGGGTCGTTGAAGGCGAGGTGGCCGTTGACGCCGATGCCGAGGCAGACGATGTCGATCGGCGCCGCCGCGAGATCCGTGGCGTAGGCCCGGACGGTGGCGGCGGGGTCGTCACCGGGATCGATGGTCTTCACCGCTCCGAAGGGCAGCCGGTCGAACAGATGGCGGCGCAGCCACTGGGCGAAGCGCTCCGGCGCGTCGGGCGCCAGGCCGATATATTCGTCCATGTGAAAGGCAGTGACCCGGCGCCAGTCGATGCCGGGCGCGGCCACCAGCGCATCCAGCATTTCGGCCTGGCTCGGCGCCGCGGCGAAGATCATGCGCACGGTGGCGCCACCCTGCAGCCGGCGACGCAGCTCGGCGGCGACCGCGGTGGCGGCGGCACGGCCCATCTCAGCACGGCTGGGATGGATGCGGAGATCGATCGCCCCGGTCGAGGCGGATGTGGACATGCTCATGCAAAACTCTCCTGGCCGGGCGCCCGCCCAGCCTGCTCCGTCAGCCGTTCCACCATCAGCAGCAGGGCCCGGGCGATGTGGAACGGATCCTTCACCGGCAGGGCGACGGTCTTCGCCAGCGGCACCCCGGCGCGGTCGCGGATCTGGATCCATTCCTGGCCAGGCCCCTGGGGAAAGATCCGATTGGTATAGCCGGCAAGGCGGTCGTGCCAGGCGGCAAGGTCGCCCCGGCCGGTCTCGAGATGTAGCAGCAGCACCGTGTACTGCGCCTCGGCGTGCGGCCACCACAGCTTGGTGTCCCAGGTGTCGGCGACCAGGGCCTCATAGCGATCATCCGTCCGCCGCCCCTTGGGGGCGCCGCCATCCCGGTCGGTATAGCGGAACAGGCCGCCCTGCTCCTGGTCCCAGCCGAGCGCCGCGGAGTGCGCCGCGATGTCGGCAAGCACGCTGGCATCGAACAGGCGAGACTCCGCCGGCCGGGCGCTGCGCCGAAGGGACTGCCCAGCCTGCAGCAGGAACCAGCAGGCCTCCAGCACATGGCCCGGCGTGCGATGGCGGGCCAGCAGCGTGTCGGTGTCGGCCGCCGCACTGGGCACCATCTCGGCGATGCCGTCACTGACCAGGAAGACGGCCTCGATCTCGCGCATCGCCCGCAGCACCGTGTCGGCCGAGGCCTGCGACCCGGTGGCGGCGTGTACCTCGGCCCCCACCCCGACCAGGGTCATCGGCAGCGAGAAGCCACGGAAGCCAGCACGGATCGGATAGGGCTCGGTCAGCGCCGTGCCCGCGGTGATACGGCCGGCGGCACTGGCCAGCAGCCGGTCGGCCAGGTCGCCCCAGGCCCCCTCGCCGCTTTCCGCCGCCAGGGCGGCAAAGCCCAGCACCGCGAACAGATCGGCGAACACGCTGGCGTGCAACCCCTGCCCCGCCGTCGGCGGCTTCGGCGTGCCGTCCTCCGTCGTCAGATAGGCCGTGGTGCCGTCCGGCAGCAGCGCATGGTCGCGCAGGAACACCGCCGTCCGCCGGGCCCGGTCGAGGCAGGCAACGGAGTCGACATCCAGCAGGCCGAGGCGTCCGGCGCGGGCCAGCCGTGCCATCAGCCAAACCCAGCGCCCCTGCGACCAGGTGTATTTGTCGCGCGACAGCAGCCGGTTGCCATCGTTCGACCAGCAGGTGAAGACGCCGCCATGCCGGTCGTCCGGGCCGTGGGTCAGCCACCAGCCCAGGACGTCGTAGACCAGGTGCCGCACCGTCGACCGGTGCAGCACCGCGGGATCGGCGATGGAAACCGCCTCAGGCACGACGGGCCGCCGCGCTGCGGTCCGGCCGGCCGGCGACAGCGGTCTCGTCGCTCTCCAGCGCGTCGATCAGCGCGTCGGACGCCGCATTGCGCCAGGGTGCGACCAAGCCGACCAGGATGAACACCGCCAGCGAGCACAGCACAGGACCGGCCACCGTGATCGACGTGGTCCAGTCCGGGTTCAGCGCCTTGATCTCGCCGGCGAAGACGTATTTCACCAGCACGAACACGACCAGCCCCGCCGCCCAGGAGGTCAGCGCCGCGGTCGGGCCGCAGCGGCGGAAGGCCGGCAGCATGCCCAGCAGCATCGGGATGGCGATCGGGCCGACCAGGGCGCCGAACCACAGGATGATCAGCCCAAGCACGCCGCCGAAGCTGTCGGCGGTCAGGGCGATGCCCATCGACAGCCCGATGAACAGGAAGGTGCTGAGCCGGCCGATGAACAGCTCGGTCCGATCCGACATCCCGCGCGCGCCCTTCCAGATCACCGGCAGGATGTCGCGGGTGACCACGGCCGAGACGGCGTTGGCGTCGGAAGATGTCATCGCCATGGTGTGCGCGAACATGCCGGCCAGCACCAGGCCGATCAGCCCGGTCGGCAGCAGGCTCTCGGTCAGCAGTGCGTAGGATTGCTGCGGTTCGGCCAGACCAGGCAGCAGGATCGGCGCCGCCCACATCGGGAAGAACAGGATCAGCGGCCAGACCAGGTACAGCGCGGCGGACAGCAGCGCCGCCTTGCGCGCATCACCACCGCTCGGCGCCGCGATGAAGCGCTGCGCCAGGTTCCAGGTGCCGCCATTGTAGGACAGCGTGTTGATCAGCAGGTAGACCAGCACGAACACCACGGTGTACTGGCCGTTGAAGGGCTGGGAATGGCCCGGCGGCAACTGGTCCCAGATGGTCCAGATCGCCGAGATGCCGCCGAGCTTCGCCAGCACCGCCACGAACATCACGGTGCCGGCCAGCAGCTGGATGACGAACTGGCTGAGGTCGGTCAGCGCATCGGCCCACAGCCCGCCGATGGTGGAATAGATCAGGGTGACGCCGCCGGTCAGCAGCACGCCCCACACCAGCGGCACATCGGCGAAGACCTTGAGCAGCAGTGCGGTAGCGGTCCATTTCGCGCCGACATCGAACACCTTCAGCGCCCCGCCGCTCCAGGCCAGCACCTGCTGGGTCGGGATGCCGTAGCGGGTGGAGAGGTATTCGAGCGGCGAGATGATGGCCAGCCGCTGGCGCAGCCGCGACCAGCGCGGCGCGAACAGCACCGAGCCGACCACCATGGCGAAGGCAATGCCGATCGCCCACCAGACGTAGAGGGTGAAGCCTGCAGTGTAGGCGATCGCGGCATAGCCGACGAACACGGCCGCGCTATAGCCCGACATGTGGTGTGACACACCGGACAGCCACCACGGCATCCGGCCGCCGGCGGTGAAGAAATCCGCGGCGGTCTTGATCTGCTTTCGGGCCCAGACGCCGATGCCGACCATCAGCAGAAAATAGGCCCACAGCACCACCCCATCGATCGTCCCCATGAAGTCCCCCGTCGCGATGACCGGCCTTTGATCGGGCCGTTTCCGGACCATAAGGTGTCGTGCAACCGGTTTCCGGTCAAGCCGCAACCGGTTGCATTAATGATTTTCAGCCGAAAGGTA
>NZ_JBYRFX010000751.1:0-10605 GCF_057815775.1 Inquilinus sp. | reverse complement strand
CCGGAACCGCCGACCATCCGCCCGCGCGGCCAATAGATCCGGCGGCTGAGGCAGCCCGCCTGGGATTCGGTATAATAGCCCCAGTCGACATGGGTGTTGAACATGACCGGCCAGTTGGCCGGGATGTCCGAGTTCTGGGGCGCGGCGCCGCCGGCCTCCAGCAGCAGCACGCGCCGTGCCGAATCGGCCGAAACACGGTTGGCGAGGACGCAGCCGGCCGAGCCGGCACCGACGATGATGGTGTCGAACATGATGTGTCTCCTCAGCCGCCCAGCAAGGCTGCGATGGCCCCGGCGGCGGCGAGCACCGGCCCGTCCGCGCCGCGGGACCCGATCACCTGCAGGCCGATCGGCAATCCATCCGGCGCCAGACCGGTCGGGATGACCGTCGCCGGCGCCTGGGCGAGATTGACCGGGAAGCTGAACCCGGCCCATTCCGTCCAGCGTTTCAGGCCCGACCCTGCCGGCACTTCGGCCCCGGCCTCCAGGGCGGTCAGCGTCGCGGCCGGGGAGACGACGATGTCGACTTCGGCCAGCCGCGCATCGAATGCCGCCGCGAACTCCGCCCGCCGGGTGTGGGCGGCGATCAGGTCGACCGCCGTGAACCGTGCGCCTTCCGCCGCGATCTCGCGCAGGCCGGGATCGACGGCCGCCAGCGCCGACTGCGGCAGGGCCGCCAGCCGGGCGGCCGCGCCGGAGAACCACAGGGTATGGAACAGCCCGAGCAGGTCGTCGCCCGGCAGGCGGAACGGCTGCAGCACCGCCCCAGTCGCCTCCAGCACGCCGAGCGTACGCTGAAACGACGCCGCCACATCCGGCGCCACCTGCCATTGCGGTGGTTCGGACCAAACCCCGATCCGCAGCCCCTTCAGGCTGTCCAGGCACGCGGCCCCGGCCGGCACGAACGGCAGGGGGTTCTGGTACCAGTCGCGCAAGTCGCGGCCGGACATGGCGTCGAGCATCAGGGCGGCATCGGCGACGCTGCGCGTCATCGGCCCGATATGCGCCACCGTGCCGAAGGCGCTGGCGGGATAGGCAGGCACGCGGCCGAAGGTCGGTTTGTGCCCGACGATGCCGGTGAAGGCGGCCGGAATCCGGACCGACCCGCCGCCATCGCTGCCGAGATGCAGCGCCCCAGCCCCGGCCGCCGCCGCCGCCGCCGCGCCGGCCGAGGAGCCCCCAGGCGTTCGCCCGGGGTTCCACGGGTTGCGGGTGATGCCGGAGGACGGGCTGTCGCCCAGGGCCTTCCAGCCGAACTCCGGCGTCGTCGTCTGGCCGATCAGCACCGCGCCGGCCGCCCGCAGCAGGGCGACCGACGGGGCGTCGACGGCTGGGACGGTGGGCGGCGCACAGGAGCCGTAGCGCGCCTCCCACCCCGCCACCCAGACAATGTCCTTGATCGTCGTCGGCACGCCGTCCAGCGGGCCGCACGGTGCCCCCGCCGCCCAGCGTGCCGCGGACTGCCGGGCGGCCGACAGCGCCGGCCCGGCGTCGATCCGGGTGAAGGCGTTGAACCGCGCCTGCACGACCTCGGCCCGGGCCAGCGCCGCCTCCGTGACCTCGACCGGCGAGAGCGTGCCGGCGCGGTAGGCCGCCAGCAAATCCACGGCCTCCATCCGGCACAGCTCGGGCGCATCGCCGAGCGGCGTGCCCGGCGCTGCTTTATCGATCGCCGCATTCATGCTGCCGCTCACCCCTTCACCACTTCGGTACCGGCCGGCATCGCTTCCGCCTCGGGCAGGGTCGCCGCGCCGACGCGGGTCATGGCGAAGAGATGCTCGACCCGGCGCTTCTCATCCTCCGACTGCGGCAGGAGATAGGCGCAGGCCATGTAGATCGCGAAATTCACCACCAGGGCGACGATGCCGGAGGTCAGCCCGCCCAGCGCCGGGATCGACCCGGGATAGTTCATCTCCAGCACCACCGCGGTGACAAAGCCGACCACCATGCCGGCGATGGCGCCGGTCTTGTTGCCGCGCTTCCAGAACACGCCGAGGAATTGCGGCACCGCGAGCTGGATGATGCCCTGGTAGGCGATCACCGCCAGCATGAACAGGGCCGGCAGCTTCGAACAGGCAACCCAGGCGGCGAGGATGGTGATGATCAGCATGCCGACCTTGGAGGCCAGCACCAGCTGCTTGTGGCTGAGCTTCATATAGTTGCCGATCAGGTCGTTGCCGATCTGCGCGCCGGCGGCCTGGATGGTGCCGTCGACATTGCCGACCGTGGCGGCGAACACCACCACCCCGGCGAAGGCCAGCAGCACCAGCCCGCCGGCCTGCTGGCAGGCGATGAACCAGACGTCGTCCGGCTTGGCCGCCACCTCCGGCAGCGCGGTGGCCAGGATGCAGAACACCAGGAACAGCACGCAAAACACGAAGGACAGCGGGATGGCCAGGGCGGCCGCCTGCTTCACGCTGCGCACGCCGTCGGCGGTGAACAGCCGGACGAAGATGTTCGGCCAGCACCAGCCGCCGACCGTCCCGGTAAAAATCAGCGCGAACAGGTAGAGCGGCCCGCTCTCCGACCCCAGGCTCGGGATCTCGAACAGCTTCGGGTCGACCGAGGAGAAGCCGATGCCCTTGGTGCCGACCAGCCAGCCGAGCAGGCCGATGACGATGAAGGTGCCGCCGATATAGGCCGCGATGCCCTGCACCATGTCGGAAATCACGACGCCGCGCATGCCCATGCGGATGGTCCAGAATTGCCGGATCACCAGCACCACGACGCCGAGGATCACCGAGGTGGTGAAGCTCATGCTCTGCAGCGACATATACTGGAACAGCGTGCCCAGCGCCTGCATCCCCAGCACCAGCCAGGGAAAGCTGGAGACGATGCCGATCACGCCGGCCAGCGCCCGGATATGGTGCGAGTCATAGCGCAGCGAGAACAGGTCGGGCTGGGTGCGCAGGTCGAACGCCTTGCCCCACATCCACACCCGCCGTGCCATCAGATACATCAGCACGATGGTCAGCAGGCTGTAGGACAGGAGGTAGAAGCCGATCACTCCGGAGCCGACGGCCAAGCCGGCGAAGGCGATGAAGATCGCGCCGGGATACCAGGTGTTGAGGAACGACATCGCCTGGTAGTAGCCGCCGAAGGACCGGCCGCCGACGGCGTATTCGGTGAAGTCCTTGTCCTGCTTGAAGGTGTATTGCAGCACCCCGATGACGAGCACGAAGAAGGCCGCGAGGATCCCGAAGGTGATGATCATCGTGCGTCTCCCGCTCCGATGCCGTCGAAATTGCCCTGCCGGCTTTCGACCAGATAGGCGGCAACGACGCTGACGGTGATGCACAGGCCGGTGAGGGCGAAGTAGAACACCGAGATCGGCAGGCCGAGGACCAGCGGGTCACGCCCGCTCATCGCCCAGTACAGCGGCGGGAACAGCGCCAGCACGGCATCGACCGCGAACCACCATTTGATCCAGGCCGGATATTCCGGGCGGGTGAGCCGTGGAATATTCGTACTTTGGATCGGGGGCAGCTTGTAAGACGAGGTGGACGATGTTGCCATTGCCGTCTTTCCCTGTTTGCCGCGTTGATTTGCATGTTTTTTGGTCGAGAACTGCGCGTTCTGCGGGCTTCTTGCCCGTTTCCATGCACGAGGACAGATGACGACGGAGCCTCTACCTGATTTGAAGCGTAGGCATTGTCAGACGAAAACAGAAAATGTAATTTTTAGCTCGGTAAGTTCCAAAAAATGTCACAATGGGACGGCTTTGAACCTCTCCATCCGCCAGCTGCGCTACATCTGCGAGGTGACCCGGCTGGGCAGCATCCAGGCCGCCTCCCGCACCCTCGCCATCTCGCAATCCTCCATCATCGCCGCCATCGCCGCGGCCGAGTTCGAGGCCGGGGCCAAGCTGTTCGAGCGCAAGCCGGCGGTCGGCATCACGCCGACGCCGACCGGGCGGCGCTTCGTCCGCTCGGCCCTGTCGCTGCTGGCGGCGGAGGAGGAGTTCACCCGGGCGATGCGTGAGGAGGCCGCGGGCGTGCCGCGCCACATCCGCGTCGGCTGCTTCGAGCCGTTCGGTGCGATGTTCATGCCATCGGTGATGCGCCGCTACCTCGACGAGGTCGGCGAGGCCGAGGTGTCGTTCCTGGAGGGCGACAACGCGCAGCTGACCACCTGGCTGGCCAATGGCGATGTGGATTTCGCCGTCGCCTACGATATCGGCCCCGATCTCGGGCAGAGCGTCACGCCGATCTGCCGCCTGCCGGCCCATGCCCTGCTGTCGACGGACAATCCGCTGGCCGGACGAACCTCCCTCTCGATCGCCGAGCTGGCGGAGCACCCGCTGGTGCTGCTCGACCTGCCGCACACCTCCGCCTATCTGCTCGGCCTGTTCGAATCCCGGTCCCTCCGTCCGCGAATCTGCCTACGCACCCGGTCCTATGAGACCATCCGCTCCGCCGTGTCGGTCGGATTCGGCGTGTCGGTGCTCAACATGCGGCCGCTGAACTATCCGGTCGGCGACGTGCAGAATCTGGTGCGGGTGCCGCTGAGCGACGATCTGCCGGCACCGACGCTGCAGGTGACCGACATGTACGGGCCACAGAAGCCGCGCTTCGTCCGCCGCTTCATCGCCGTGCTGCGCGACTTCTTCGTCGAACTCGGCCCGTCGCGCTTCGCCGTGGCGATGCCGGAGCGCGAACCGCATTTGCTCTGCTCCCACTGAACCCGGTCACAAAACGGTGCCTTGCGAAATCGCGCGGCCGATCCCTAGGCTCGCAGCCCCACCTTCGGGAGGCGGCTGATGTGCAGGATCGTCAAGGCCGGCGCCTGGTGTAACGGCGAAGTGGCGTATCTGGCCTGGGAGGCGGACGCGCCGATCGCCGACTGCCTCGGCTTCATGATCACCCGGGTGCACGAAACCGGCCCGGATGCCGGGCAGCGGCGCATTCTGCCAACCTGGATCGCCTTCCGGGACCAGTCCAACCCGGATTGGCAGGACCAGGACAGCTCGGTCTGGCCGATCCAGCAATACCAGTGGCGCGACCTGACCCTGCGCCGGTCCCGCGACACCAATGCGGTGCGGCCGATCGACTTCACGGTGCATTACGAGATCGTCCCCGTCGGCCTGCCCGGCCCCGGGCGGCCGGCGGTTCCGTCCTCGCCGACCGGGGTCTATCTCGATGCCGCCGGGCATCCGCGATATCAGGGAACGCCACGGCCGCTGGCCGTGCTGGACGCGCCGTTCAAGACGGCCGCCATTGACGTCACCCATGCCTATCCCCGCGGCGGGGCGATCTCCGCCACCTACACCAACGGCATCCTGTCGACCCAGAACCTGCTGCAGCAGCTGGAAACCCTGCAGGGGAAGAAACCGGAAAAGGTCGCCGCCGGCCCGGTGACAGGCATCACCCCAGGCCTCGTCGCGGTGCTCAAGCAGCACATCGCGATCGAAGGAGACCCGCTCCGCAATTTCCTGACCGCCGATGTCCTCTCCTTCCTGACCGGGCTGATGAACCGAACGGAGCGGAACGACGGAGCGCTGTATCTCGCGCTGTACGAGCTGCACGACCCGGAGCTGATCCGCCGGCTGACGGCGCTGACCGCCGCCGGCAAGGCGCATGTCATTTTGTCCACGGCGGGGTCGGAAGATCCGAACCCGAAGAAGAACTCGCCCGTCCCGAAGCAGCCGATCGTCTGGGACACCGAGAACCAGGACGCCCGTGCCGGCCTGCACGCCGCCTCCGCCGCCAATGTCCAGGACCGGCTGTTCAACAACCAGGGGCATATCGGCCACAACAAATTCGCGATCTATGCCGAGGCCGGCGTGGCGAAGGCGGTGCTGACCGGCAGCACCAACTGGACCGAGACCGGGCTGTGCACCCAGTCCAACAATGCCATCCTGATCGAGGACGCCGCGGTCGCCGGCCTGTATCTCGACTACTGGAAGCGGCTGCAGGGCGATCCGCAGCCGGCCGGCCAGGAGCTGAGCGTTACCGTCGGCCGCAAGACCATCACCGGCTTCGCCCCGAACAAGGCCGTGCAGGGCCCGGCGATCCGCGCCGCCAATGCCGTGCCGACCGGGCCGGTGACACTGGCCGACGGCAAGACCACGGTCGAGCTGCTGTTTTCGCCGAACACCCAGGCCCGCACCAAGACCAGGACATCGCCGACGCCGGTCGACCTGGCCCGTGTGTATTCGCTGATGGAGAACGCCAAGGACGCCATCCTGTTCCTGGTCTTCCTGCCGGGGGTCGCCGGCAACCAGAACATCATCGGCGAGGCCGCTTCCCTGGCGGCCGGGCGGCCGGAGCTGCTGGTCCAGGGGGCGATCAGCGACCCCAGCGCCCTGCCGCCGGCGAAACCCGACACGCCCGACACCTACACCAAGCCCGACGGCACCACGGCCAAGCTGCCGCGCCCGGCGATCTGGTGGCCGGCCGGCGCGGACGGCCGCATCGCCATGATCCGGGCGGCGGCGGTGACCAGCCCGACGGGCGACCTGCGGCCGGAGATCCTGACCGCGGGGCACGCCATCATCCACGACAAGATCATCGTCATCGATCCGCTCGACCCCGAAGCCTGCACGGTCATCACCGGCAGCCACAACATGGGCTACAAGGCCTCGTACCAGAACGATGAGAACCTACTGATCATTCGCGGCAACCAGCCGCTGGCGGTGGCCTATGCCATCCACATCCTCGACGTCTACGACCACTATGTCATGCGGGCGAAGTTGGCAGATCAGCTGCGCCAGTCGCTGATTGCCACCGGCGAACCAACGCCGGCGCAATCCGGCGGCTTCCTCGACCCGAGCGCAGGCTGGCAGCAGCGCTGGTTCCAGGCCGCGCCGGCGCCCTCCAGCCGGACCTATTTCCTGGGCGGCTGAGCCGTCAGACCACGCTGCGCTCCGGCATCGACAGGGTGCGCAGGCGGGTTACGTCCCGGCCGGGCGGCGCGCCGAACAGGCGGCTGTATTCGCGGCTGAATTGCGACGGGCTGTCGTAGCCGACGCTGAATCCGACAGCGGCAACATCCTCGGCATCCGCGAGCAGCCGGGCGCGCGCTTCCTGCAGCCGGATCTTCTTCTGGAACTGCAGCGGGCTCATGGTGGTCACGCCGCGGAAATGCCGGTGCAGGGACGAGGTGCTCATTCCCGCCACCCGGGCGAGATCCTCGATCCGGAAGATCTCGGCGTAGTGGGCACGGATCCAGCGGATGGCGCGGCCGACCTGCGACAGGGGGCTGTCGGCCAGCCCGATCTGGCGCAGGATCGCCCCCTGCCCGCCGGTCAGCAGCCGCCACAGGATCTCGCGCTCGATCATCGGGCGCAGCATGGCGGCATCCTGCGGGCGGTCGAGCAGGCGCAGCAGCCGCACGGAGGCTTCGAGCAATTCGGGCGGGGCAAGGCTGACGGCCATGGCGGGGGCTTCGGCCGTGTCACGATCGCCAGCCTCCATCTCCAGCAGCAGGGCGGCGATCATCGCCGGCTGCAGCAGCAGGCCGAAGGCCAGGAACGGCTCCTCGGCGCTGGCCTGGATGACATGGCCGGTCAGCGGCAGGTCGAGCGACACCACCATGGACTGGCCGGCGCCGTATTCGAACACCTGGCCGCCCAGCATCGTCCGCTTCGCGCCCTGGACGATGATCCCGAAGGCCGGTTCCGACACATGCAGCATGGGCTCGGTGGTGACGGAAGACGCCATCACCCGGACACCCGGCAGCACCGTGGCCATGCTGCCGGGGCTGGCGTGGCGCAGGATCAGCGAGCGCAGTTCGGCGAGCGGTTCCATGACGCCATACCGCCACGATGTCGCGCGGAGCGCAAGGCGGAAGCGCATGATGCACTCACGATTGGTAGGATCGTGCAAGAATGCGCGAGCATCGATCTACCGGCCCGGCATCGCCCCGTGGTGTCCTGAGGGCTCAGTATCGGTGGAGCAGATGATGCGGAAGACATGGTTCGTCACGGGGGCCGGCCGCGGGCTCGGTGTCCAGATCGCCAAGGCCGCGTTGCAGGCCGGCGATCGGGTCGTCGCCTCGGCCCGCAGCCGGGCAGGCATCCGTGACAGCTTGGGGCCGGACAGCGACCGGCTGCTGGCGGTCGAACTCGACGTGACCAATCTGGACCAGGCGCAGGACGCCGTCGATGCCGCGCTGTCCCGGTTCGGCGCCATCGACGTGCTGGTGAACAACGCCGGATACGGCCATCTCGGCTTTTTCGAGGAGATGACGATCGAGGATGTGCGGGCCCAGTTCGCCACCAATCTGTTCGGCGTGTTCAACGTGACCTGGGCCGCCCTGCCCGCCATGCGGGCGGCGCGCCAGGGGCGGATCTTCAACATCTCCTCGGTCGGCGGCTTTGCCGGTGGCGAGCTGGCCTCGCTGTACTGTGCCAGCAAATTCGCGCTCGAAGGCTTCTCGGAATCCCTGTCGAAGGAGATCGCGCCGTTCGGGCTGTTCGTGACGATCGTCGAGCCGGGCCCGTTCCGCACCGACTTCCTCAAGCCGGCCTCGCTCCGCTTCAGCGAAAAGACGCTGCCCGATTATGACAAGCGGCGGGCCGAGCTGCGCGCATCGTTCGAGCAGCGGAACGGCCAGCAACCAGGGGATCCGGCGAAGCTGGCAGACGCGATGGTCCTGCTGGCGGGCGAGACCGAGCCGCCGATGCGCTTCGCCGCCGGTTCCATCGCCATCGCCGCGGCCGAAGTCAAGCTGGCCGGCACGCGCACAGAGTTGGACCGCTGGCGGCAGCTGTCCGTCGGCACCGACCACGCCGCTTAGCGGCCCATTCCCATCCGCGTCTGTGCCGCCCCATTGCGGGGCGACCGTTCGCATGCCCTCTCCCCCTTCAAAGAGACACGCCATGCCACTCAATTCTTATGTCACGCTCGGCCGCTCCGGCCTTCGCGTCAGCCCGTTCTGCCTGGGCACCATGACCTTCGGCGAGGACTGGGGCTGGGGCTCCAGCCCGGCCGAGGCCGAAGCGATCCTGACGGAATACCTCGAGCGCGGCGGCAACTTCATCGACACCGCCAACATCTACACGGTCGGCCATTCCGAGACGATCATCGGCGAGTTCTTCGCCCAGCGGAAAGGCCGGCGCGACCGCACGGTCATTGCCACGAAGTTCTTCGGCAACCTTCATCTCGGCGACCCGAATGGCGGCGGCGCCGGGCGCAAGGCGATCATGGAGCAATGCGAGCAGTCGCTGCGCCGGCTGCAGACCGACTACATCGATCTCTACTGGCTGCACAATTGGGACCGCACGGTGCCGATCGAAGAGACCTTGC
Source organism: Inquilinus sp. (assembly GCF_057815775.1). Taxonomy (NCBI): domain Bacteria; kingdom Pseudomonadati; phylum Pseudomonadota; class Alphaproteobacteria; order Rhodospirillales; family Rhodospirillaceae; genus Inquilinus; species Inquilinus sp. The sequence goes on along the minus strand of NZ_JBYRFX010000751.1, from coordinate 1,358 downwards.
GGGCGATGGACGACTTGGTGACCGCCGGCAAGGTCCGCTATCTCGGCATTTCCGACGTGCCGGCCTGGAAGGTGGCCCAGGCACAGACCGTCGCACAGTTCCGCGGCTGGGAGCCCCTGATCGCCCTGCAGATCGAATACTCCCTGCTGCAGCGCACGGTCGAGGGCGAGCTGACGCCGATGGCGCAGGAGTTGGGTCTCGGCGTGATGCCCTGGAGCCCCCTGAAGAACGGCTGGCTGTCCGGCAAGTACACCCGCGAGAACGCCGCCACCGTGACGTCGGATCGTTCGGCCCTGGTCGGCGCGCCGAGTGAGCGCGACCATCTCATCATCGACGCGGTGAAGGCCGTGGCTGCGGAGTTGAATGTCCCCCCTGCCGCCGTGGCGCTGGCATGGGTGCAGGGGCGGCCAGGCGTAACCTCAACGCTGATCGGCGCGCGGCGGATCGACCAGTTGCAGGCCAATATCGCGGCACTCGACGTCACGCTGACCGCGGCGCAGGTCGCGGCCCTCGACCAGGCGTCGAAGCCCAATCTGAACTTCCCCGCCGACCTCAACCGGGAATTCTCGCCACACCTCGCCTTTGCCGGGGCCACGGTCGACGGCCAGCAGACGACGGCCTTGCCGCTGCTGGCACGGAACACGACCCGCTACTGATCAGGCGGGCACGGCGCCGCCGGCAATCAGGCTTTCGGCGCAGTCGACGACGGTGGTCGCCACGGGCCGCGGCGACCACCCCAGCACGCGCTGCGCCTTGGCCGAGGTGAAGCTGTGCCGACGGCCAAGCCCCGGCGTCACCGTCCGCAGCACCGGGTCAAACAGCGACGCCAGCCGAAGCACGAAATCCGGCAGGGACCGGGTCGGAACCTGCCGGGCCCGCGGCCCCAGCGTCGCGCGCAGGATCTTCGAGATATCCGCCATCCACAGGAAATCGCCGGTGGTGATGAAACGTTCGCCGGCGGCCTCCGGCGCCGTCATGGCCCGGATATGCGCATCGGCCAGGTCGCGGACATCGACGATGCTGAAGCCGAGGTGCGGGTTGCCGTGCAGCCGGCCGTCGAGCAGGCGGCCGACCACCTGTGCCGAACCGAGATTGTCCGTGTTCAGCACCGGCCCGAGCACCGCGCCGGGCAGGATCGTGGTCAGGCTCGTCCCGCCCGGTGTGGACGCCATGAATTCCCATGCGGCGCGTTCCGCCAGGATCTTGGAGCGGCGATAGGGATCGAGGAGCGGATCGTCTGGATCTGCCCAGACCGATTCGTCGCTGACGCGCCCCGATCCGCGCGGCGGCCGGGCGGTGGCTGCGGCGGACGTCATCACCACCCGATCGACGCCTGCCCCTATCGCCGAACTCAGCAC
>NZ_JBYRFX010000750.1:0-3719 GCF_057815775.1 Inquilinus sp. | reverse complement strand
CACCGTGTCGATGCCGGCGCCGCCGTTGATATTGTCGCCACCGCCGCCGCCGATCAGCAGGTCGTCGCCGTCGCCGCCGCTGAGCACGTCGTTGCCGGCGCCGCCGTCGAGGGTGTCATTGCCGCCGAGCCCGGAGAGTGTGTCGTCGCCCAGGCCGCCGCTGATAGTCTCGATCCCGTCTGGATTGTTCGCATCACCCGGGTCGAACCCGGTGAGGATGTCGTTGCCATCGGTGCCGGTGATGAGCAGTGACATGGAACGCTCCTTCTGCCGGATGGGCGCAACCGCCGGGACTATGCCCGAAGGCCGCATAGGCCGTTAGGTCCAGACGGGACCGAACGATGGTGCCAGATGCGACTACGGTTCAAATTTTAAGCAAAAGCGGCCGGTGGTCCGACACCTCCGGCTGCGCCACCACCTGGAACGACACGATTTCGACGGCGTCGTTGACCAGCATGTAGTCGGCGAACCGGCCGGGCTTGCGGTAATGCGACGACCGGGTGCCGGCAAAGCCGCGACCGGTGACGAGGTCGCGCAGGCCCAGTTCGGCCAGCACCGCGAAGGTCCCGCTGTCCGGCTCGACATTGAAGTCGCCGCAGGCAACCAGGCGGTCGCCCGGCTCGGCCACGGCCTCGATCAGCCCGGCGAAGCGGCGGGCCTGCGCCAGGCGCTCCGGCGTGTCCGCCTTGCCGCGGAGGTCCCGCAGCCCGTGCATATGCGCGATGGTGACCGGCGCACCGCGCTCGCCGTCATACAGCCGGACAACATGCGCGTTGCGCGGCCGCGGATGCTCGCCATAGCCGTCGGGCGAGAACGCCTTGTGGACGAAGCCCTGCGCCTGGGCGATCACCGGCAGATCCGCCCGGATGAAGGTGGCGAGACCCCAAGAGGACGGGATGGCGGCGCCCCCGTCCCACAGCACGCCCTGCGCCGCCGGGCAGAACACCGCCATGTGGTCCGGCAGGGCGGCGCAGACATCGCGGAAGAAATTCGCCCGCTGCGGCAGGACATGGTCGCCGTCGCGATAGGTCAGCCAGTCTGCCCGCGTCGCCGGCGTGTGCACAACCTCCTGCAGGCACAGCACGTCGGGCACCGTCTCCCGGAGGTAGCGGTCCAGGTCGTCATGCAGCGTGCCGCCCCAGCCGTTCAGGCACAGGATCCGCATCGCGGTTCACCGGAAATGATCGGGGAAGGTGGCGCGGGCCTCGTCCTCGGCGATCACATGCGCCTCCCGCTCATTCTCGATCCACCAGGACCCGCAGGACGGGCAGCGGCGCAGATGCGCATGGGCGGCGATGCTCGTCGCCACGGGGCGGGGCATGCCGGAATTGCCGGTGAGGATGCCCTTCCGGCAGTCTTCGCATCCAAGATCGGACCAGCTGGCCATGGCCGGAGGCTAGCAAGGCCGGCGGGTGCCGGCAACGCGCACCCGCCGGTCGCCGGATGCCTCAGGGCCTGCGGCCCAGCGCCGCCACCAGCTTCGCCGCCAGCGCATGATCCGACCCCGGATTCTGGCCGGTGATGAGCTCGCGGTCCTCGATCACATGCGGCTCGAAATCGACCTTGGTGACGACAACCTCGCCGCCGGCGGCCCCCAGCGCATCGACCATGTTGAAGTACATCCTGGCGTGCAGGATGTGATCCTCGACCACCTTCTCCTCGGTGCTGGAGAACACCGTCATCCGGTAGCCGGCATACTGCCATCCCTCGGCCCATTCGGCCGCCTTGGCGGGGACGCCGGCGATCAGCGCGGCGCGGAACTCTCGCGCATGCGGCATCGCCGCGACCACCGCCACCGGACCGTGGCACAGCAGCGCTGTCGGCTTTGCCCGCTCGTGGAAGTGCCGCAGGATCTCACCCAGATCGCGGTCCTGCATCAGATCGACCACCGGCGCCTGGCCGCCGGGCACGAACACGCCGGCATAAGTGTCCAGCCCCTCTTCGATCACCGCGCGCAGCGTGCGCACCCGGTTCATCGCGGGGTCGTCGGCATAGAAGGCCTTGGCCCTGTCATAGGCAGCCTGGTCGCCGCCGAAATGCGAGACCTTGTCCGAGGCCGCGTCGATATGCGGCTTGGTGCCGTCCGGCGTGGCCAGCACCACCTCATAGCCCGCTTCGATCAGCGCCAGGACAGGCACCACGGTCTCGTTGAGATACTGGCCGGTGGCACCGGTGCCGCCGCCCTGGACCTCGATCCGGGTGGCGTTGGAACCGATCACCAGAACCTTCTGCTTGCTCATCATCGTCTCCGTGGGTTGGCTCGTTTTCCGATGAGCAGAAGATGCCCTCACCCCACATATTGCAGAAGTTTATTTCTATGATTTCAGATATATAGATGTCATTATAACTTATGCGCTATGACCTCAATCTCCTGCCCGTCTTCGTCGCCCTGATGGAGGAGCGCAGCGTGACCCGCGCCGCGCAGCGGCTGGGCATGACCCAGCCCGCTTTGTCGAACGCGCTGGCGCGGCTGCGGGTGACGCTGCGCGACCCGCTGTTCATCCGCGAGCGCTACGGCATACAGCCGACACAGGTGGCCGAGGATTTGGCACCGGTGATCGCCGCGGCGCTGGCGAAGATCGACGAGGCGGTGGTCGGCCAGCAGGAGTTCGATCCGGCGCAGGCCGAGCGGCTGGTGACCATCGCGCCGAACAGCTACGTCGAATTCGTGCTGGTGCCGGCGATCGCCGCGCGGCTGCGCAAGGCGGCCCCCGGCATCAAGCTGCGCCTCACGCCGTTCGGCGACGATCTGGTCGAGTCCGGGGTCGTCTCCGGCACGACCGCCATGGCGCTGGGCCGTATCGTCGGCGCACCGGACACTCTCGTCGTCCAGCACCTGATGGATGACGGCCTCGCCTGCGTCGTCCGGGCCGACCATCCGGAGGTGTCCAACAGCATCACCCGCGAGCAGTATGAGCGCCTGAAGCATGTGAACATGCAGCCGCCACGCCGGCTGCGCGTCGGCCTGTTCCAGGCGCTGGAACAGCAGGGGCTGAAACGCGACGTCGCCGTCTCGGTATCGCATCTCCTGGCCATTCCCGAGATGGTCGCGGCGACAGATTACTGCGCCATCCTGCCCAGCCTGATCTGCCGCCGGCTGGGCCATGACACCCGGCTGAAGATCCTGCCGACACCGGTCGATCTCGGCACCTTCCCGGTGGAGATGGCCTGGCATGTCCGCTACCGCAACGACCCGGCCCATCGCTGGCTGCGATCCCTGATCGCCGACGTGGCCCGGGAGGTCTCGGGCATCCGGCCGCCGGCCTGACCGGTCGCCGCGGTCGCGTTGCGGCCGAACCGCGCGGTCCACGGGACAATCCGTAGAACGGAACGTTGTGTTGCCACTCCCGCAAGGGTCTCCCCGGGGAGTGGGTGGTCCCGGCCCATCATCCGGCCCGTTACCCCGTGTCGGGAGCGTCGTCGTCCCGATACCGGAGGCAGGTCTCGATGCCGAGGGAGCGGCAGAGGCGGTCGGCGACGATGCGGGTGGTCTCGGTGTCGAGGCATTCGACCATATCGGCCTCCTGCAGCCGCACCGCCAGCCCGACCCGGATCCCGGGGATCCGCGCCGAACTGGACCGGCGCCGGGACCTGGCGGTCGCCGCGGTGGAGCGCGCCTTCCCCGCGATCGACCCGGCGCGGATCCCCGGGATCCGGGTCGGGCTGGCGGTGCGGCTGCAGGAGGCCGATATGGTCGAATGCCTCGACACCGAGACCAC
>NZ_JBYRFX010000749.1:0-5482 GCF_057815775.1 Inquilinus sp. | reverse complement strand
CCGAGAAGCGGCGTGAGGTCGGCCAGGCCAACAACGAGCTGAAGAACGCAGTGACCCAGGCCATCGCCGAGCGCCAGGCGGTGCTAGGCAAGGCGGCGCGCGCGGCCCGGCTGGCCAGTGAGCGGATCGACGTCACCTTGCCGGTGGCGCCGGAGGTCCAAGGCCATATCCACCCGATCAGCCAGACGATCGAGGAGATCACCCAGATCTTCGCCGAGATGGGTTTCACCGTCGCCGAAGGGCCGGAGATCGAGACCGATTTCAACAATTTCACCGCGCTGAACATCCCGCCGGAACATCCGGCGCGGCAGATGCACGACACCTTCTACCTGCCGGACCGGCCGGACGGGCAGGCAGCGGTGCTGCGCACTCACACCTCGCCGGTGCAGTTCCGCACCATGCTGTCGCAGAAGCCGCCGATCCGCGTCGTCGTGCCGGGCCGGACCTTCCGGTCCGACTACGACCAGACCCACACCCCGATGTTCCATCAGATCGAGGGGCTGGTGATTGACGAGGCCATCCATATGGGCCATCTGCGCGGCTGCCTGCTGGAATTCTGCCGCGCCTTCTTCGACGTGCCGGACCTGCCGATCCGCTTCCGCCCCAGCTTCTTCCCCTTCACCGAGCCCTCGGCCGAGGTCGATATCGGCTGTTCGCGCAAGGGCGGCGAGCTGAAGCTGGGCAATTACGGCGACTGGCTCGAGATCCTCGGCTGCGGCATGGTCCACCCGAAGGTGCTGGAGGCCTGCGGCATCGATTCCACCCGCTACCAGGGCTTCGCCTTCGGCATGGGGATCGAGCGGCCGGCGATGCTGAAATACGGCATTCCCGACCTGCGCACCTTCTTCGACGCCGATCTGCGCTGGCTGAAGCATTACGGCTTCGTGCCGCTCGACGTGCCTTCGCTCGCCACTGGCCTGACCCGCTAGACCCGACACGCCGCATCAAGGCCGAGATCATGAAATTCACGCTGTCCTGGTTGAAGGACCATCTCGACACCACGGCGTCGCTGGGCGAGATCACCGACACGCTGACCAGCCTCGGGCTCGAGGTCGACGGTGTCGAAGATCCGGCCGCCGCCCTGGCACCCTTCACCATCGCCTATGTCAAATCGGCGGTGCAGCACCCCAATGCCGACCGGCTGCGTGTCTGCATCGTCGACACCGGCAAGGGCGAGGTGCAGGTGGTGTGCGGCGCGCCCAACGCCCGCACCGGCATGAAGGGCGTGTTCGCCCCCGTGGGGTCTCATATCCCCGGCACCGGCATCGACCTCAAGGCCGGCGTGATCCGGGGCGAGGCCTCGAACGGCATGCTGTGCTCCGAACGGGAGATGGGGCTGTCGAACGAGCATGACGGCATTATCGAGCTGCCGGCCGATGCGCCGCTCGGCGCCTCCTTCGCCGCCTGGCGGGGGCTCGACGACCCGGTGATCGAGATCGGGCTGACGCCGGACCGGGCCGATTGCGCCGGCATCCGCGGCATCGCCCGCGACCTCGCCGCCGCCGGCCTCGGCACGCTGAAGCCGCTGGACGAGGCACCGGTCGCCGCCGCGTTCCAGACCGACCTCACGGTCGCGCTGGACTTCCCGGCCGATGCGGCCGGGGCCTGCCCGCTGTTCGCCGCCCGCGTCTTCCGCGGCGTGAAGAACGGCCCCAGCCCGGCCTGGCTGCAGCAGAAGCTGAAGGCGATCGGCCTGCGCCCGATCTCGGTGCTGGTCGACATCACCAACTTCTTCACCTTCGACCGCAACCGGCCGCTGCATGTCTTCGACAAGGCCAAGGTCCAGGGCGGGTTGCGCCTGCACCTGTCGCAGGGCGGCGAGACGCTGGCGGCGCTGAACGACAAGACCTACACCCTCGGCGCCGGCGTCACCGTGATCGCGGATGACGCCGCGGTGCTCAGCCTCGGCGGCATCATGGGCGGCGCCTCGACCGGCGTGGAGAGCGACACCACCGACGTCGTCCTCGAAGCCGCGCTGTTCGACCCGATCCGCACAGCGATGAGCGGCCGCGCCTTGGGCGTCAGCAGCGACGCGCGCTACCGGTTCGAGCGCGGCGTCGACCCGGCCGCCGTCTTCGCCGGCATCGAGCAGGCGACGCGGCTGATCCTGGAATTGTGCGGCGGCGAAGCCTCGCAGGTCGTGGTCGCCGGGCAGGAACCGGATTGGCGCCGCCAGCTGACGCTGCGGCCCGGCCGGGTCGCCAGCCTGGGAGGCGTCGACGTGCCGCGTGAGCGGCAGCAGGCGATCCTGTCGGCGCTCGGCTTCGGTGTCTCGGACGGCGATGACGGCCTCACTTTGGCCGATGTCCCGTCCTGGCGCGGCGACGTGCAGGGCGAAGCCGACCTGGTGGAGGAGGTGCTGCGGGTCAATGGCTACGACGCCATTCCGGCCGTGCCGCTGCCGCGCATGAGCACGCTGACCCAGCCGGCGCTGACGCCGCAGCAGAAGGCGCGCGAGGTGGTGCGGCGCAGCCTGGCCGCCCGCGGCCTGGACGAAGCGGTGACCTGGTCCTTCATGGACGGCCGCGACGCCGCGTTGTTCGGCTTCGCCAATGCCGGGCTGAAGCTGGTCAACCCGATCGCGTCGGATCTCGACACGATGCGGCCGTCGGTGCTGCCGAACCTGATCCGCGCCTCCGGCCGCAACGCCGCGCGCGGCCTGCCCGATGCGGCGCTGTTCGAGATCGGGCCGATCTATCGCGACGCGACCGAGACCGGCCAGGCCATGGTCGCCAGCGGCACCCGGGCCGGCCAGAGCGGCCCGCGCCACTGGTCCCAGCCGCCGCGCCCGGTCGACGCCTTCGACGCCAAGGCCGATGCCGCCGCGGCGCTGGAAGCGGCGGGCGCGCCGGTCGCCAACCTGGTGGTCTCGACCGACGCGCCGGGCTGGTATCACCCCGGTCGCTCCGGCTGCCTGCGGCTCGGTCCGACGGTGCTGGCCCAGTTCGGCGAGCTGCACCCGGCCGTGCTGTCGGCGCTGGGCGTCGACGGGCCGGTGGTCGGTTTCGAGGTGTTCCTGGATGCCGTGCCGCAGCCGAAGAAGAAGGCCGTGACGGCCAAGCCGCTGTTGAAGCTGGCGGCGTTCCAGCCGGTGGTGCGCGACTTCGCCTTCGTGGTCGATGACGGCGTGGCGGCGGACCGCATCACCAAGGCGGCGAAGGGCGCGGACAAGGCGCTGATCGCCGATGTCGCCCTGTTCGACGTCTATCGCGGCCCCGGCGTGGCGGAGGGCTGCAAGTCGCTGGCCCTGGCGGTCACGCTGCAGCCGGTCGAGGCGACCCTGACTGACGAGGCGATCGAGGCGGTGAGCAAGAAGATCGTCGCCGCGGTCGAGAAGCAGGGCGGCACCCTGCGGGGATAACCGCTGCACGCCCACGCCCGGCGCTCATCCCACGGGGGATCGCCGGGTATGGGCAGAAAACGCAGGCACTGATGGTGGTGCGCTCCTGCGATTCCCAACACCGTCATTGCGAGCGCAGCGAAGCAATCCATCGTGCCGCACGAATCGGCCCCTGGATTGCTTCGTCGGCTTCGCCTCCTCGCAATGACGGTGAGGGAGGGGTGCTTTGAGGAGACCCCGCCGGGGCTTCGGCCTTCAGTGCGAAGCGCGGCGGGTCGGCAGGCGCTTGGGCAGCGGGAAGTTCGCCAGGGCGCGCGGCACCGGCTCGTAATTGACCTTCTGGGCGCGGGCGACGGGGGGCGGGGCGTGCAGGGCGATCATGGCGCCGATGCCGTCGCTGCCGGCAGACCCTTCTTCCTCGGCGTCGCCTTCGGCCGAGGCCAGCATGGTTTCGGCCGCATCCGGCCGGCGGTCGGGAACCGGCGCCTCGAACGGTGCCTGTACCGCAGACGCCACCCGCGGCGTGGCGGCCGCGGGGGCCTCCGAAACATAGGTGCCGCTGCCGCTGCCGGCATCGTCGAAGGCGTCGTCCAGCAGTTCCGCCATCCGGGCGTTGCGCGCGGTCGGGCTGGTGCCGCCGAAGATCACGCCGATCAGCCGGGTCTTTCCGCGCACGGCCGAAGCGACCAGGTTGAAGCCGGCGGCGCGGATATAGCCGGTCTTCATCCCGTCCATACCGGGATAGGACTGCATCAGATGATTGTGGTTCGGGAAATTCCGGCCGCGATAGCGGAAGTTCTTGGTCGCAAAGTACGGGTAGTACTGCGGATAGTCGTTGATCAGGGCCCGGGCCAGCACCGCCATGTCATGCGCGGTCGAGACGTTGTCGGGGTCCGGCAGGCCGTTGGTCGAGCTGAAATTGGTGCGGCTCATGCCCAGCGCCTGCGCCTGCTGCGTCATCATCCGGGTAAAGCGGCCTTCGTTGCCGCCGATCGCCTCGGCAAGCACCACTGCCGCGTCGTTGGCCGACTGGGTGACCAGGCCCAGCACCGCGTCCTCGACCCGGATGCGGGCGCCGGTCGGCAGGCCCAGCTTGGTCGGCGACTGCGAGGCGGCGTAGCTCGACACCGCCAGCCGCGTGTCCATGGTCAGGTCGCCCTTATCCAGGCTGCGGAAGGTCAGGTACAGCGTCATCAGCTTGGTCAGCGACGCCGGGTACAACTGCTGGTTGGCGTTTTCCTCGTGCAGCACCTCGCCGGTGCGCGCGTCGATCACATAGGCGGCAAAGCGCGGTGCCGCTTCGGCCCGGACCGGCAACAGCGCAAGGGCGAGGCAGGCGAGAAAAGCCGCCGCCGATCGCGCAAATAGACCTGCCATGCCAACCCCCCGCTGCACGCCAGTTGCGGATCTTGGTTCAGGCGTGATTTCAGAAGTTTAGAATAACCCGTTGATTTTTGTCCATAAACCAATTGCTGGAATCCGACAAAAAGATCGGAGGCCAGATGCGTCGCCCTTTAATCCTGCCGTGATCCTCGCAGGATCGATCGATCCAAGGCAACGGCGTTGCAGCAGCGCCGGGCGGCCTGCGGCACAGCGCCGCCCTGGCCCGGTTTTGCGACACTCATGTTGCACTGCACAAAATTCGTTGACAGATCGAACCGACCTGCCCATATTCACGGCATGTTGCACTGCAGCATGACCGGAAGTTGCCTCGGTGAGGGCCGGTTGGCTGCACGAGTTGCCTATTTCGGAGACCGTCCATGACCACCGCAAAGAGCCGTGCCGGCTCGAGCAAGGTGCTCGAGGCCGTTGAGACCCCCACTATCGACAGCACCGCCGTCGAAACCAACATCGAGATCGTGAGGACCACCGTGGCAGACACCGTGAAGACGACCCAGGCCGCCGCCCAGAAGAACCTCGCCCAGGGCCTCGCCCTGTCCAAGGACCAGTTCGAGAAGGCCTCCCAGGCCGCGACCAAGGGCTACGAGGATTTCGTCGCGCTCGCCAAGGGCAATGTCGACGCCTTCTTCGCGTCGGCCGCCGTGTTCGCCCAGGGCTCCGAGCAGCTGAGCCGCGCCTGGTTCGCGCTGCAGCAGGGCGCCGCCGAGCAGGCCGCCGCCGCGACCCGTTCGCTGTTCGCCG
>NZ_JBYRFX010000748.1:0-2587 GCF_057815775.1 Inquilinus sp. | reverse complement strand
TCGGCCGAGGCGGTGCGGGCGATAGCGGAGGCTGCCGGCTGGGACGTCACCGTCCTGGTCTGGCTGGCGATCCCGGACGGGCTGGAGATCCGCCAGCGGCCGGTCGCCGACTGGGGTTAAGAGCGAATGCGTCGGTTGGGGTCGCGAGGGCGAACCCACCTACGAAGCTCAGCTTCTCGGCGCGACCTGCAGCCGGCCGCCGGCCAGGGCGGCCAGGTGCAGCTCGCCCAGGGACCGCGGGTCGAACAGCAGCGCCACCTTCTCGTCGCGGCTCAGGGCGCCGGTGCTCATCGTGCCCGGGCCGCCGGCGGTCAGCTTGCGCCGGGCCGCATCGACCACGCGGGGGTCCTCGTGGCCGGCCTCGGGCGCGCCGGTCAGCAACGTCATGTGGATGGCGTTGGCCAGCGGGTCGCGGATCACATGGGCCAGGCCGTCGGTGACCGGGGTGGTGGCGGCATTCAGCCGCTCGCCCAGCGCCGCCGCCTCGATCACGATCTGCGGCCGCTTGGTCTCCTCCGGCGTCACCAGCAGGCCCAGCCGGCGGGCCCACAGGCCGGTCGACTGGCGCGAGGTGATGACCGACAGGGGGATCGACAGCAGCAGGCCGATCACCAGCGGCGACAGCCAAGCCAGCATCGAGGGTGAGATCCACAGCGCCAGGATGCCCAGCACCACGCCGAAGATGGTGTGGCCGCGATGCATCTGCACCGCGTCGGACCAGGGCGTGCCCCGGTCGTCGCGCGACTGCGTGCCCCAGCCGCTGTCGCGGCCGAGGAAGGTCTGGAGCACGAAGTTGGAGTGGAACAGCATCATCACCGGCGCCTGAAAGATCGAGAAGAAGGTCTCGAACAGCAGGCTCAGCAGCGCCCGGAAGGCGCCGCCATAGCCGGCGGCCAGCCGCGGGTTGAACAGCAGCAGGGTCCAGCCGAAGATCTTCGGCGCGAGCAGCATCAGGAACGAAATCACCAGCAGGCGCACCGCCAGGGTCTGGTCCTGCACCGGCCAGATCGGGAACAGCGTCTCGCCCTGCGGGAAGTAGACCGGGATCTCCAGCTTGTGCTCCAGCGCCGTCATCATGCCGATGCAGATGAAGATCAGCCACAGCGGCGAGGAGACGTAGCTCATCACGCCCATCGCCATGTGCTGGCGCGACAGCGGGTGCAGGCCGCGCGCCACCATGATGCGCAGGTGCTGCATGTTGCCCTGGCACCAGCGCCGGTCGCGCTTGGCGTGGTCGATCATCGTCGGCGGGCATTCCTCGTAGCTGCCGCCGAGTTCCGGCACCAGCCAGGCGGTCCAGCCGTTGCGCCGGATCAGCGCCGCCTCGACGAAGTCATGCGACAGGATGTGGCCGCCGAAGGGCGGCCGGCCCGACAGGATCGGCAGGCCGCAGCTTTCGATGAAGGCGCGGGTGCGGATGATGGCGTTGTGGCCCCAGTAATTGCCGTCGCCGAGCTGCCAGAAGGCCAGGCCGGCGCCGACGATCGGGCCGTACAGGCTGCCGGCGAATTGCTGCATCCGGGCCCACAGCGTGTTGCGGTTCACCACCAGCGGCGGGGCCTGGATGATGCCGGCGCGTGGGTTGGTCTGCATCAGCCGGGCCATGGTGACCAGCGTCTCGCCGGCCATCAGGCTGTCGGCGTCCAGCACCACCATGAAATCGTAGCGGGCGCCCCAGCGGGTGCAGAAATCGGCGATGTTGCCGGCCTTCTTCGCCACGTTGTGGCGGCGCTTGCGATAGAAGATGCGACCGCTGCCGTCGGTGCGGCGGCACAGCGCGCTCCAGCCGATCTCCTCCGCCACCCAGACGTCGGGGTTGGTGGTGTCGCTGAGGATGAAGATGTCGAAGGCGCCGAGATGGCCGGTCCGCGCCAGGCTGTCGTGGATCGCCTGCAGGTTGGCGTAGATGCCGGTCGTGTCCTCGTTGTAGATCGGCATCAGCACGGCGGTGCGGCTCTTCAGCGGCGCCACGGCCTCGGCGCCCTGCGGCCACAGCAGCCCCGGCTGGCCCCAGCGCAGCAGCAGCGTCAGGAAGCCGGGCAGAGCGGTCCAGAAGGACAGCGAGATCCACGAGAAATTGATGGCGAACATCACCACCAGGGCAAGCTCGAACCCGGTGATGCCGCCGACGGACAGGAAACGGTAAAGGGCGAAGGCCGCGGCCAGGGTGGACAATGCCGTCGCCCCGAAGACGGCAAGGCGGCGCCAACGGGCCGCGGAGGCGTAGGACGCCGCTTCGAGTCCGGTCATTGGTGCGGTCGGATGCCTTTCCGTCAGGCCGGGCGCCGCTCGGCCGCCTCAGGCGACCAGCGGCCGAAAATGCGCTTCAGCGGCTCGCCCGCCCAGACCGGATCCAGCGGCTGGTCGACCATCGGCGTCGGCTGGGCGCGCGGCACCGGCACCGGCGAGACGCGTCGAAGCGCCTGCTCCATCGCCGGCGGCAGCGGGTCTTCCGACAGGAAATGCTCGGGCCAGCGGCGGGCGGCATCGGTCAACAGATAGGCGGCCCGGCCGATGGTCAGGATCGCATCGTCGCTGCGCTCGCTGCGGTTCAGCACCACGGCGAACCAGTCGGCGGTGCGGCGGC
>NZ_JBYRFX010000747.1:0-6972 GCF_057815775.1 Inquilinus sp. | reverse complement strand
TCGACCTTCGCCCTTCTGCTGTTCCGCTTCTACGACCCCAGCGCCGGCCGCGTCCTGCTGGACGGGCAGGATCTGCGCGACCTCACCCAGGCGTCGCTGCGCGGCGCCGTCGCCGTGGTGCCGCAGGACACGGTGCTGCTGAACGAGACGCTGCGCGACAACATCGCCTTCGGCCGGCCGGACGCGACGGATCAGGAGGTCGAGGCCGCGGCGCGCATCGCCCAGCTCGACCGCTTCGTCGCCGGGCTGCCGGATGGCTGGGACACGCTGGTCGGCGAGCGCGGGCTGAAGCTGTCGGGCGGCGAGAAGCAGCGCGTCGCCATCGCCCGCGCCGTGCTGAAGCAGCCGCGGCTCTTCATCTTCGACGAGGCCACATCATCCCTGGACAGCGCCACCGAGCAGGCGATCCAGGAGCGGCTGGCCGAGGCGTCGCGCGGCACCACCACCCTGATCATCGCCCACCGGCTGTCGACCGTGGTGCATGCCGACGAGATCCTGGTGCTGGACCGCGGCCGGATCGCCGAACGCGGCGCCCACGCCGTGCTGCTGGCCCGCAACGGCCTGTACGCCGCGCTGTGGCGCCGGCAGCACCACGAGGTGATCGAGCCGGCCGCCGAATAATTCACGCCGATATACGCGGGTACCGGAATATTCTACACTCGCCATGAACGCCGAGCCGCCACGCGAGGCATGCCATGAGCACGATCGTCGACGAGGTCCTGCGCGCCAACCACTCCTACGCCGCCGAATTCGGGGACAAGGGCAAGCTGCCGCTGCCGCCCGGCCGCGGCTTCGCCATCCTGACCTGCATGGATGCCCGGCTGGACCCGGCCAAATATGCCGGGCTGGCCGAGGGCGACGCCCATGTCATCCGCAATGCCGGCGGCCGGGCCAGCGACGACGCCATCCGGTCGCTGGTGATCTCGCACAAGCTGCTGGGCACCAATGAGTGGTTCGTCATCCACCACACCAATTGCGGTATGGAGCTGTTCACCGGCGAGGTCATCGCCGACCTGCTGGACGACAGCCTGGACACCGCGCAGCTGACCGCCGAGGGCTGGCGCAACCCCGGCCATGACCATGCCGGGCACGATCACTCGCATGGCGCCCCCGATGGCCACTACATCAACTGGCTGACCATCCGCGACCAGGCCGCCAGCGTGACCGAGGATGTCCGCCGCATCCGCGGCCACCGGCTGGTACCGCGCGACATCCCGATCCACGGCTACATCGACGACGTCACCAGCGGCCGGCTGATCGAGGTGCCGGAGGCCGAGGTGGCGGGGAAGGCGGAGGCCAAGTAGGACGGACTTCGCCAGCGTCGTTCCACATTCGGACGTCATCCCCGCGAAAGCGGGGATCTCACGACCGTTCGACCGGCGGGAGATTCCCGCTTTCGCGGGAATGACGGACGGGAAGCGGGGACGAAGCTTCCCGTCAGGCCGCCACCCGCTCGATCGCCACGGCCGTCGCCTCGCCGCCGCCGATGCACAGGGCGGCGACGCCGCGCTTAAGCCCATGGGTCTGCAACGCGTTCAACAGGGTGACCAGGATGCGCGCGCCGGACGCGCCGACCGGGTGGCCCAGGGCGCAGGCGCCGCCATGGACGTTGACCTTGTCGTGCGGCAGGTCGAGGTCGCGCATCGCCGCCATGGTGACCACCGCAAAGGCCTCGTTGATCTCGAACAGGTCGACATCGCCGGCCGCCCAGCCGGTCTTGGCGAACAGCGTCTCCATCGCCCCGATCGGCGCGGTGGTGAACCAGGCCGGCGCCCGGGCGTGGCTGGCATGGCCACGGATCTCGGCCAGCACCGGCAGGCCCCGCCGCTCCGCCTCCGACCGGCGCAGCAGCACCAGCGCGGCGCCGCCGTCGGAGATCGAGCTGGAATTGGCCGCGGTCACCGTGCCGTCGGGCCGGAAGGCCGGCTTCAGCGTCGGGATTTTCTCCGGCCGGGCCGTGCGCGGCTGTTCGTCGGTCGACAGCAGCGTCTCACCGCCGCGGCCCTTCACCGTCACCGCCGCGATCTCACGGGCGAAGGTGCCGTCCTCCGCCGCCTTGCGCGCCCGCTCCAGGCTGGTCAGGGCGAACTGGTCCTGCTGCTCGCGGGTGAACTGGTAGTGCCGCGCCGTGTCCTCGGCATAGGTGCCCATCAGCCGGCCCGGCTCATAGGCGTCCTCCAGCCCGTCGAGGAACATGTGGTCCAGCACCCGGCCATGGCCCATGCGATAGCCGCTGCGGGCGCGGTCGAGCAGATAGGGCGCGTTGGTCATGCTTTCGAGACCGCCGGCGACGCCGATGCCGATCGACCCGGCGGCGATGGCGTCGTGGATCTGCATCACCGCCTTCATGCCGGAGCCGCACATCTTGTTGACCGTGGTGCAGGGCACCGCATCGGGCAGGCCGGCGCCGCGGGCGGCCTGGCGCGCCGGCGCCTGGCCCAGCCCGGCCGGCAGCACGCAGCCCATCACCACCTCGTCGACGGCATCGGCGGCCAGGCCGGCGCGCTCCAGCGCCGCACGGATGGCGACGGCGCCGAGTTGCGGCGCACGCACATCCCTGAGCTCGCCCTGGAAGCCGCCCATCGGGGTCCGGGCCGCGCCGGCGATGACGACGGGATCATTCGCACTCATGACATCCTCCGGTGTCTGATTGGAGCGGATGCTAGCACGGCGGAGGTGCCGCTGGGCGAGGACGGATCGACCCGGTACAGTGCGCGCCCATCGTCACCATGACCGAACCGCCGCACCCATGACCGATCCCCTGCTCGGCGGCCTGTCCGCCGCCGAATTCCTGGCCCGCCACTGGCAGAAGACGCCGCTGCTGATCCGCCAGGCGATCCCGGGCTGGACCAGCCCGATCACGCCGGACGAGCTGGCCGGGCTGGCCTGCGAGGATGGGGTCGAGAGCCGGCTGGTCACCCGCCGCCGCGGCAAATGGGCAGTGCGGCACGGCCCGTTCGACGAGGCCGATTTCGGCAAGCTGCCGGCGCAGGACTGGACCTTGCTGGTCCAGGGCGTCGATCTGTGGGAGCCGGAGGTGGCGGCGCTGCGCGACCGCTTCCGCTTCGTGCCGGACTGGCGGCTGGACGATGTCATGGTCAGCTACGCCCCGCCGGGCGGCGGCGTCGGCGCCCATGTCGACCGCTACGACGTGTTCCTGCTGCAGGGCCTCGGCCGGCGGCGCTGGCGGATCGGCGGTGCCGCCGAGATCCGGCCGGCCTGGCTGCCGGACCAGCCGTTGCGGCTGCTGGCCGATTTCACCCCGGCCGAGGAATGGGTGCTGGAGCCGGGCGACATGCTGTACCTGCCGCCGGGCTGGGCCCATGACGGCGTCGCCGAGGATGACTGCCTGACCTTCTCGATCGGTTTCCGCGCGCCCGGGGTGGCCGAGCTGGCCGGCCGCTTCGCCGCCGCCATCGGCGATGTCGATGGCGATGAGCGACGCTATGCCGACCCCGACCTGGTGCCGCCCGGCAACCCCGGCGAGATCCCGGATGCGGCGATCGAGCGGGTGCGCGCCCTGCTGGCGGCGAAGCTGGACGACCGGCGCTTCCTGGCGGGATGGCTGGGCGGGCTGCTGACCGAGCCGAAGGAGGAGCGCGAGGCGCCGCCGCCGCGCAAGCGCCGCCCGTCCGGCGCGCTGAAACGCGCGATCGGCAGCCGCCTGGCCTTCGCCCGCGACGGCGCCGATGTCACCCTGTTCGCCGACGGCGAATCTCATCCGGCACCGGCGGGCGTCGCGGCCGAAACGGCGGTGAGTCTGTGCGGCGACGGCCGGCTGGCGGCGGACCAGGCCAAGGCCGCCTGGGCCGATCCGGCCGCGGCAGGGCTGCTGGATGCGCTGCTGGCACAGGGCGTGGTCGAGCCGGCCGGCAAAAACGGTTGAGATCAGCCATTTTTTACAGCGGGACGGGGCGGAACCGCTTCCATCGGCGAGGCGGGTCAGGCAATGCTTCCCGACCAACAACAAAACTGAACAGGTCGATCATGCCGATTGCAAGCCGTCGTGCGCTCCTGGCCCTGGCCGCCATCGCCGTCCTGGCCGCCTGCGCCCCCAAGGCGGGCGGCGCCTACGGCATCTTCTTCAAGGATGAAAGCGCCACGCTGACGCCCGCCGCGCAGAAGCTGATCGCCGATGCGGCGGCGGAAGCGAAGAACTGGAACCCGAAGTCGATCAGTGTCGACGGCTTCGCCGGGACCGCCGGCCCGCGCGACACCCATGAGGCGCTGTCGGTCAAGCGGGCCGAGACGGTGGCCGCGGCGCTGGTGGCCGACGGCGTGCCGTCGACCCTGATCCATCGCGTCGAAGGCCATGGCGATGCCGGCGCGCTGCCCGGCGTCACCGTCGGCGAGCGCCGCGTCGAGATCAAGCTGAACTACTGAACGAAGTCGGGCCGGCTGGTCACGAAGACCAGGCCGGCCCTTCCCCGTTTTTGTCATTGCCGGGGCTTGACCCGGCAATCCAGAGGCTGTCGACATCCTCTGGATGCCCGGATCAAGTCCGGGCATGACAGGATGGGTGCATACGGCTCAGCGCGGCGCGCGCAGGGCGTCGCGGATTTCCTGCAGCAGCACTTCGCTGCGCGGCGGCGCGGCCGGCGCCGCTTCCGGCTTCTTCATGAAACGGTTGACCTGCTTCACCAGCAGGAAGATCGCGAAGGCCACGATCAGGAAGTTGATGATGGCGTTGATGAAGGCGCCGTAATTGATCGTCGCCGCACCGGCAGCCTTGGCCGCAGCCAGGGTGTCGTAATGGGTCGACGTCAGGTTAATGAAGTAACTCGAGAAGTCGACACCGCCGAGCAACACGCCGATCGGCGGCATGATGATGTCGTTGACCAGGGATGTGACGATCGAACCGAAGGCCACGCCCATGATGATACCGACAGCCAAGTCGATGACATTGCCGCGGGCAATGAAGGACTTGAATTCCTGAAACATCCGCTGCCCCCAAAGTCTCTGTTGGTGGCCGATGATGGCCGCGACATAAAGATATATATCCAATTGCCACCGGGTTACAGCAAAACCGCAAAACCCCCTGAGACGGCGTCGAAAACCCGCATTTGGCAGCCCAATGAACTGGCGGTAAATCGCCTTGACTTTCAGCACGGCAGGATCAAATTGCGCCCCCTGCTTCAGCAATTTCGGGTCACGCCAGGGAACAACGGCGGCCGCCCGGTCCGGAAAGGAAACGACCGATGCGCCTGTTCTTCTTCGGCACGCTCCTGGACCCAGAGCTATTCGCGCTGGTGATCGGCCGGCCGATGGCGGACTTTCCGACCCGGCCCGCAGCCCTGCCCGGGCGGCAGCGCCACAAGGTGCGGGGTGAGAGCTACCCGATCCTGGTGCCGCAGCCGGACGGCGCGGTCGAAGGGTTGCTGGTCGAGGGCTTTAGCACCGCCGAGATGGAGCGGATGCAGTTCTTCGAGAGCGACGACTACGCGCTGCAGCAGGTGACCGTGGCGCTGGCCGATGGCAGCCGCGTCGACGCCCAGATCTACGCTACGACCGGCGCCCTGCAGGACACCGGCGAGCCCTGGCATCTCGAAGCCTGGCAGGCGACCGAGAAGCCGCGCACGCTGATGCACCACGAAGCCTACATGTCGCTGTACGGCAAGATGAGCAGCACCGAGGCCGCCTCGCGCTGGCCCGAGGTCAAGGCCCAGGCCGACCGGCGCTATGCCGAGGCCCGCGCCGAACGGCACTTCGCCGAGCGCCGCCGCCCTCGCTGAGCCGGAACCGGAGCGGCGTCATCGTTCTCAGGTCGTGGTCACCGAAGGATGTCGGGACATGCGTCAGACGATCGAGCAGACGTGCCATGCGCTGGGACTTGCCCTGCCGAGGCGGATCGGTGGCCAGCTCTCGTCCGAAGAGCTGAAGCATCTCTTCAAAGATGCTCCAGCCGGCATTCACCTTTGGATCACAAACGACTTCCATGAGGTGGTCGCCCGGATCCCGCCGGACCGTTGCTTTCACTTCTGGAAATCCGAGGTTCGGCAACGGCTGATGGAAGAAGGCGGTTTCGTGAGAGAGGCATGGCCGGAGCGCTATGCCTATCTCGCGCAACGATGGGAGTCACCGTTCGAAGAGCCGCTCGTCGAACTGATGCGCTGCGAATAGGCTTCGCGCCGCTGAGCCGACGTCAGGCCGTCGGAGCCGGGGGCGTAGCGCCCTGCCCTTCCGCCGCGTCCAGCCGCTGCAGCAGCAGTTCCACTGCGCGGGTCAGGCGGACCACCTCCTGCTCGCGCAGCAGGTCGATCTTCTGGTGCAACTGCTCGATCTCCAGCTCCGCCTTGATGTTGATGCGGTAGTCGCCCTCGGCGTTCCGCCGGTCGATCGCGGCCTGCCGGTTCTGGCTCATCATGATGATCGGCGCCGAATAGGCGGCCTGGAACGACAGCGCCAGGTTCAGCAGGATGAAGGGATAAGGGTCCCAGGCCTGGATCCAGCCGACCAGGTTCAGCACGATCCACAGCGCGAGCAGGACGCTCTGGATCACGATGAACGACCAGGACCCGACCGTCTCGGCAACACTGTCCGCCAGCTTCTGGCCGAAGGTCCCGGCCTCGGGCACCGGCTTGCGCGCCCGGCTCGGCTTCTGCCGCCGCAGGTCGTGCAGCAGCTTCTCCTCCTCCGGGGTCAGGACCATGGTCTGATGCGCGCGCTGGGTCATGATGGTTTTCCTGATCGGCGACCTCATCACCGGACCGGACAGCCGGACGGCACGAGACAATCCAGCCTAGCGCATGCGGGGGCTGGGACCTCTCCAAGCTCTCCACTTCCGTCACTGAGCTGCAAGGTAATCAGGCTCAGTGTTTGCACTCAGCACAATGCTTTATGCAGGCCTAGATGATACGTCTCTGATGTATTCTGGGGTCTAATACTGGGAGAATCAAATCCTGACCTGACTGGCTCTTGTGGGATTTAACACGCTACGGGTTTTGCACCTCGACAGCTACCTAAATGCTGCCC